>NZ_JASHDO010000005.1:0-139257 GCF_047463615.1 Streptococcus infantis
GGCGGTTAGAGGTTCGACTCCTCTAGGGTGCATTTTTTCTATTTAACTCGGGAAGTAGCTCAGCTTGGTAGAGTACTTGGTTTGGGACCAAGGTGTCGCAGGTTCGAATCCTGTCTTCCCGATTGATGGCGGTGTAGCTCAGCTGGCTAGAGCGTCCGGTTCATACCCGGGAGGTCGGGGGTTCGATCCCCTTCGCCGCTATAATGATCTTGTTGGACCTTTAGCTCAGCTGGTTAGAGCTCTCGGCTCATAACCGAGTGGTCGTAGGTTCAAGTCCTACAAGGTCCATAAAATGTTATGGAGGATTACCCAAGTCCGGCTGAAGGGAACGGTCTTGAAAACCGTCAGGCGTGTAAAAGCGTGCGTGGGTTCGAATCCCACATCCTCCTTTATTATTAACGCGGGATGGAGCAGCTCGGTAGCTCGTCGGGCTCATAACCCGAAGGTCGTAGGTTCAAATCCTGCTCCCGCAATTTTGGCTCGGTAGCTCAGTTGGTAGAGCAATGGATTGAAGCTCCATGTGTCGGCGGTTCGATTCCGTCTCGCGCCATATCTATTATTAATGCGGGTGTAGTTTAGTGGTAAAACTACAGCCTTCCAAGCTGTTGTCGCGAGTTCGATTCTCGTCACCCGCTTTGAACTTTTAGTTCATCTACCAAGTTTATTAACTTGGGCGCGTAGCTCAGGTGGTTAGAGCGCACGCCTGATAAGCGTGAGGTCGGTGGTTCGAGTCCACTCGTGCCCATTAATAGGAGAATTACTCAAGAGGCTGAAGAGGACGGTTTGCTAAATCGTTAGGTCGGGTAACTGGCGCAAGGGTTCGAATCCCTTATTCTCCGTATTCAAAGAGCTTTTATAGCTCTTTTTTAATGGCTCTTTTCTACCATTTGTCAAGTATATCAGGGTCCTTAAGTAAAAAAAGAGATAAGACAGTAGCTATTCTGAGGTTACTGTCTTATTTTAACCACTTATTGATCCATAAAAGGGCATGCTAAAAAACACCTCATCTGGTATTTTTTGAAACAAGGTGTTACAATAATACGGCATAGACATCCTTATCGATTTTGGGTCAAAGAGTAATCGTAAAGTTTGTTATGCGTAATGAGGTAATACATTGTTCGAATGAGACGATGTATAGAGGCAATCGCATGTGGCTTGGTTGAAGCTATTGTCGATTGTCTTTTTCGTTTCTCATAAAAGTCGGCGATATGGCAGGGATTGGTATGACTAGCTGAAGCGATGTTATGAATGCACTTGAAGAAGATTTTTCTGGCATAGGGATTACCTCGCTTAGTAATGTGTTCCTTGGCGAGAAAGTTCCCAGATTCATAGTGTCTCAGGTCAATGCCAATAAAAGCGTTGATTTGATTGGTAGACTGAAAGCGACGAATATCTCCCAATTTGCCAATGATAGATGTCGCTGTGGTTTCTGCGATGCCAGGAATTGATCGTAAGATGTCATACTCTGGTAAAGGCTGAGCTAGAGCTACCATGTCGTCTAAGACAACCTGTCTGTGCTCAGAAAGACGAAGCAATTCTTGAGCATAGTAACGAACCTCTTCAAGCATTGGGGAGATTTTCTTGACCGCACAAAAAGATTGTTTAGCGAGTTTTATAAGTTTATCAGTCAGGTAAGCAATACGCTTTTCAGAGATTCGTTTGGAGGTAGATTGACGGATAATCTTACACAATTCATTTTGAGATAGGTTTACTACAAACTCTTTGCATGGAAAAGCCATCACTAAATTCCAATATTGCTCTCCAGTTGGTGTGGATAAGAGATTTTCCAATTCAGGAAAGGTGACTTGTAAGATCTTGTGTAGACGGTTTTTAGCTCTAACAATGTCTTCTGTAAGATTTTGATAGAAACGGCTTAAATCACGCAGGTGTTGATAAACTTCTTCCTGCGCATAAGTTGGTTTACGATTGAGTATAAACTGAGAATGAGCCAACTTTTCAGCGTCAATTTTGTCTGTTTTACCAACTCGCAGACTGTCCAGTTGCTTCTTAGCTTCCAGAGGATTCAGCTGTGTATAAGCGTAGCCGTATTCCTCAAGAAAGGCTCGAAGACGCCGAGAATAGACACCAGTAGCTTCAAATATAATCTCAGGGTTATGAACAGTTTTCAAGTCATTCAAAAGACGATTGAAGCCAATGGCGTCATTGAGCATAGTGTATCCATGAATCTTTTCACCGTTGACTAAAATTGCCACCTCAGAACTTGCCTTACTCACATCAATCCCAAATACTGTACGCATGATATTACCTCTTTTGTCTTGAATAATTCCGTGTTTTAGTGATTTTATTTTCAATACGCGACGTCTAGCGTCCCACATACTTTGATCAAATTCCACCTAAAACAGGTGTCTTGCAGTTTGTCAAGCGACGTCTAGCGCCAAAGAGCCCTACGACTTTACAAGACACCTCTACTTTAACATAAAGAAAAAGTAGTGAGTATTCTCTCCCGTCGGAGATTTTCTCACTACTAATCTTAGTATGTTTTCTACAACAAAATAGACTCCATATTATCTACAGGGGATTTACCCACTACAAATAGTATAGAGCCCATATTGTTCACTTAGTTTTTATTATTCTATGTCAAACTCTTTTTCATTTGATATAATGTAAGAGAGATTTAAGTATAAATTTACTGTAACAATAAAGGAGAATGTTATGGAGAATAAAAAAGTCTTAGGAGGCTCGTTTTTTCTGTTTTTAAGTTTATTTATAATTGGTTGTAGTAATCAAAATGGTGATATTTCCAGTCATGAAAGTAGCTTATCATCTACTACTAGTCAGTCTACAACTAACGAACTGTCCAAGAAAGATTTTAAAGAATTCTACAAGCCAATTTTTGATGATTACCAAAAAATACTTTCTACACCTAAGGATATAGACAAAATAGTAGATCTTTATAAAAATTTGAATGCAACTGATCGGCCTATTAACAGTTGGTCAGTTGAAAATGCGGTTTTTCAATCAGATAAGATGAGTTATGCCTATACGGATCTTAATCAAGATGGTATCGAGGAGTTGCTAATCGGTGTTGAGCAATCTAGTGGCGGTTATTTTATTTCGGGACTTTATTATTTAGAGAATGAGAAACCGGTACTTTTGGCAGAGGGTTTTGTTGCAGGCCATGGTGGTGCTAGAAATTCTATGAATATCTATCAGGGTGGTGATATTCTAGAATTAGGTTGGACCTCTGGAACAGGAGAAGGTAGGGGAGTACTTTATCATCTGAATTCGAGCCAGCAAGTAGCAAGTAAAGTTCAGGAACAGGACATTCGGGTTCCTGGAAATAAAAATTTGCATACAGAGTTTGGAAAAACAGAAGCCGAAATGCTAGATTTCAATCAACTTGATTGGCAAAAATTTGAACCTTCTACTAGCAGCAAGGCTATTTCGAGTGAAGAACAAAAGGCTCCTTGGAATGCTAGTAAGTCTGCTAAATTAGAATCCTTCATAAAAGGGTGGGGCGAGAGACTTGGGCAACCTAATTACAAAAAGGGCATATCAGGAGGAGATGTCGGTCCAGATAATCTCTATAACTTTGGTGATGGGCCAAGTGAAAAATTAAATGCAGAATACTCGGATAATGGGTTAGGAACTACTCAGTACCGAATTGTAGAACGCTACAGTAATTGGGATAAATACCCGGATGTACATAGTTACTTCTTTGCGATAACCAACACAGGAGAAGCGATTGTATTTCATTCACCAACAACAAATGGTGGAATCATGTACTTAAAACCTACAGAAAATACAGAGATTCAAGCAGAGTTTAAACGTTTGGTAGAAGAAGATTAAAAGAAAAAGAGTTTAGTTTTGAACTGCACCCCAAAAGTTAGACATAAAAATCTAACTTTTGGGGTGTTTTTATTATGAAATTAACTTATGAAGATAAAGTTCAAATATACGAATTAAGAAAGAAAGGAGCGAGCTTTAGACAACTTTCAAATCAATTTGGGATAAACATTTCTAATCTTCAGTACATGATTAAATTGATTGATCGTTATGGAATAGAAATCGTCAAAAAAGAAAAGAATTGTTACTATTCTCCTGAACTAAAACAAGAGATCATTGATAAAGTTCTTCTTGAGGGGAGTTCGCAAATTAGGGTGTCTCTGGATTATGCTCTTCCAAGTAGTGGATTACTTTCGAATTGGCTGGCACAATACAAGAAAAACGGGTATACTATTGTTGAGAAAACAAGAGGGAGACCGCCTAAAATGGGACGTAAGTCAAAGAAGAAACCCGAAGAAATGACAGAGCTAGAGCGACTTCAGGAAGAATTAGAATATTTGAGAGCGGAGAATGCTATTCTAAAAAAGTTGAGAGAACTCCGATTGAGGGACGAAAAGGAGCAAGAAGAAAAACGGAAATTGTTCGAGGATTGGTAACAGAGTTTTCTCTAGATATTCTTCTAAAGATTATTAAGCTTGCTCGTTCAACTTATTATTATCACTTAAAACAGCTGGTTCAAAGCGATAAGGATGTTGATGTTAAAGCTGAAATTCAGTCAATTTATACTGAGCATAAAGGAAATTACGGTTATCGTCGCATGACTCTAGAATTACGAAATCGTGGCTTCGTAGTGAACCATAAGAAGGTGCAGCGTCTTATGAAAGTACTTGGTTTAACGGCTCGAATTCGTCGTAAACGGAAGTATTCTTCATACCAAGGAGAGATTGGCAAGAAAGCAGATAACCTTATTCAACGTCAATTTGAAGCAACCAAACCAATGCAAAAGTGCTACACAGATGTGATAGAATTTGCCATTCCAGCAAGCAACCAAAAGCTTTATTTATCGCCAGTTTTAGATGGCTTTAACAGCGAAATTATCTCCTACAATCTTTCTACTTCGCCGAACTTAGTGCAAATGAAAGCTATGCTAGAACAAGCCTTTACAGAGAACCATTACGAAAATACAATTCTCCATAGTGACCAAGGATGGCAATACCAACACGGCTTCTATCATCATTTTTTAAAGAATAAGGGAATCCAACCATCTATGTCACGTAAGGGGAATAGCCCAGATAACGGTATGATGGAATCTTTCTTTGGCATTCTTAAGTCTGAAATGTTTTATGGTTATGAGAATACATTTCAGTCACTTGAGCACTTGGAACAAGCTATTGTAGACTATATTGATTATTACAACAACAAACGCATTAAGGTAAAACTAAAAGGACTTAGTCCTGTACAATACAGAACTAAATCCTTTGCTTAAATTAATTGTCTAACTTTTGGGGTGCAGTTCATTTTGACTCTATTTTTTAATATCTCTTTCTATTATTTTTATATTCTTTGAGTATTTAATGTTATACTAGTCTTATATAAGACAGTAAAGTATGTTTTGATGTTTATTGTATAATTTAGGAGAATATGATTTATGCCAAAAAGTGTAAAGTTTCATAGTATTTTTTATAGATTTGTTTTATTTATAATTGTTTTGTTTTTTCTAGGCTTTAATCAAATTGTTGGTCGAGGATTTCAAACGATAACATTTTTTGATTACGCTTTTAGTTTTGATCAAACACAGTTAGTGTATTTCCTTCTTTTATTGCTTTTACTTGGTATCGGCATAAATTTTCTTTTTCCTTGGAAATTTTATATTACACAGGATGGTATTTACCTTAGAAGATTAGATTTATTTGTTCCTTGGAGTGATATCAGTGGAGTTTCACACGTTTGGATTAACAAAAGGAGTAATTTTAGTAGAGGGCTTATTTTTTATAATCATAAATGTTTAGTTTTATATCGTCACGACTACAAGCCGATTTGTATCTATAATACTTCTTTATTAGCCTTGTTTCTTGTCAAACTCTGTAATCCTAAGATTAAAACGAACATCTTATCAGCTAGTTTTGCTACGGGATTTAATATTCTATTGAATACATCAATTGTCTGTTATCTTTACTTTCTTGATTTAAAAACTCTTAGTTTTAGTTATTTTTTACTTTTTTGCTTACTCTACTTTATAAAAATTTTTATCATTCCTTTATGCTTAGTTTCTAGTCAAAATTCTAAGTATGGTCCTTATCTGGTCCATAGTAGTTTCTTTAAGAGGAATGCTTCAGATGTGATTCATGTTTAATTTTATAAAAATGATGGCTTTCTACTTTTTGTAGGAAGTTTTTATTTTTTTCTATAACAAAATAGCTTATAGATGAAGAATTTCCTTTGATAATGCAATTCACAAAACTACTGGACTTGAACTACGTTTAGTCTGTTATGTGCTCATGCAGGAGCAAGGAAATCATGAAGCTACAGGTCATGCAAAGATAACCAAGTCCTACAAGCTCCCTTACCTCTATGTCGTTCACACGGTGGGTCTCTTATCTATGAAGAGTTGATAGATTTGAAAAGGTAGCAGTTAGCATCGTCCTATGAAGTGTGTTTGACTTTAGCTTATGAACAAGCTCTGTGAAATTGGAATTTTGTTGTATCTCAACAGGAGAATTTCGATTTCCAAATGAAGAGTCAGTCAAGATTGCGATGGAGACGGTTACACAGTTTCAGATAAAACACACTGATATGACAGTTGTATTCAATGTTTTTAAGGATTTTGATTATGAGATTTACTCAGACTTATTAAAAAATTAATATTTCTATATCGAAACAGTTGACAGGTGTAATCAAAAAAGTTACAATATACTTAAACAGTTCGATATAGAATAAAAAGGAGACATAATGGACAAGATGTTAGGGGGCTACCAAGCTCTACAGATTCGCTTGTTGAATGGGCGTATCTTCCAAAAACTCTTGAGCAAGGAACCAGATGCTCAATACAGAAGTGAACAGGGAAAAATTTTAACGATTTTGTGGAAGCAAGAGTTGGGGTGCGCTACTGCGACCGATATCGCTCTTGCGACGGGTCTAGCCAATAATACATTGACCAGTATGGTTAAGAAATTGGAAGAACAAGGTTTGGTCACGATTCAACCCTGCACGCAGGATAAAAGGAAAAAATATATCTCTTTGACAGACCTCGGTTGGGCACAAAAAGAAATTGGAGACCGTGTCAGTAAAAAATTGGGGGAGATTTTCTACCAAGGCTTTTCGGATCAAGAAATCCGAGAATTTGAGGCCTATCAAGAGCGTATTATCACAAATCTAAAGGCTAAAGAAAATGACATCTAGGGAAAGGGAGTAACAGTTATGATTGGAATAACAGGTGTAACAGGGAAATTAGGTTCCTATGTGGCGAATCTTATAGATCAAAAAGGAATTGCTTCCGTCCATCTAGCACGAAGCCCAGAGCGTGCAAAGATCTATGCGTCTGCGGAAATCCGTAGAATATCGTATGCCAATACTCCAGAGGTGGTTGAGGCCTTGAAGGGTATTGATATCTTGTTGATGGTTTCTGCTCGGGAGAATCAAGAGCGTGTCAAGGAACACAAGGACTTTTTAGATGCTGCAAACCTAGCAGGAGTAGAGCATATCGTCTATACCTCCTTTTATGGGGCAGATGAGAAGGCAACTTTCACCTTGTCTCGAGAACATGCCCAGACGGAAGCCTATATCAAGGAGTTAGGGTTCACCTACACTTTTTTGAGAGATAATTTTTACTTGGACTTCCTGATTGATATGGCGCTTGAAAATGGAGAGATTCGTGGTCCGGCCGGCAGTGGTCTTGTGTCAGCTGTTGCCCGTAAGGACACATCTAGGGTTGCAGCAGAGATTCTTTTAAATCCTAAGGAGTGGAAAAATCAAACCTTGAATTTGACAGGGTCAGAGGATCTTTCCATGAAAGAAATCGTAGAGCTTCTCTTAAAAGAGACCGGTAAGGCCATCGCGTATGTGGATGAAACAGTAGAAGAAGCCTATGAGTCACGGAAAAAATGGCCAGCACAAACTTGGGAGTACGATGCCTGGGTCAGTACTTATACAGCTATCAAAGTTGGCGAACAAGCTGGGGTTTCAACAGATATCGAAAAAGTTCTAGGGCATCCGGAACAAAGCCTATTGGATACTCTTAGAGACAGAAAACTTATCGAGGAAGAACATGATTGAATACAAACATGTAGCCTTGCGCTACACGGATAAGGACATTTTAAAAGATGTCAATCTCCGCATTGAAAATGGAGAATTCATGGTGCTAGTGGGTCCTTCAGGGTCTGGAAAGACCACCATGATCAAGATGATTAACCGTCTCTTGGAACCGACAGATGGCAATATCTACATGGATGGGAAACGGATCAAGGACTATGATGAACGGGAGTTACGTCTCAGTACCGGCTATGTCCTTCAGGCTATTGCCCTTTTTCCAAATTTAACAGTTGCTGAAAATATAGCATTGATTCCTGAGATGAAGGGTTGGAGAAAGGAACAAATCGCCTCTAAAACAGAAGAACTCTTGAACAAGGTTGGCCTACCTGCTGCAGATTATGCTCATCGTTTACCAAGCGAGTTATCTGGTGGGGAGCAACAGCGGATTGGGATTGTGCGGGCTATCATTGGGGAACCAAAAATCTTGCTGATGGATGAGCCCTTCTCAGCTTTGGATGCTATCTCCCGCAAGCAGTTGCAAGCTCTCACCAAAGACTTGCACAAGGAGTTCGGTATGACGACCATTTTCGTTACTCATGATACGGATGAGGCTTTAAAATTAGGGGATCGAATTGCTGTTTTACAGGATGGAGAAATTCGCCAGGTCGCAGAACCTGAAACAATTTTACAAGCCCCTGCGACAGACTTTGTAGCGAACTTGTTTGGAGGTAGTCTTCATGTCTAATTTCATTTCAACCTTTCAGGAGCGATTTAGTGAATGGGTAACAGCTCTGGGACAACACTTACAATTATCTCTTTTGACCTTATTGGTCGCTATTTTTCTGACCATCCCACTTGCGGTTTATCTAAATGGTCACAAAAAAGCAGCGACTTGGGTGCTACAAGTTGCGGGTATTTTTCAGACTATTCCTTCAATGGCCTTGTTGGGGCTCTTTATTCCTTTCATGGGGATTGGGACCTTACCAGCCCTCACAGCTCTTGTCATTTACGCTATTTTCCCGATTTTAGAAAATACAATCACAGCCCTGAATGGCATTGATCCTAGTCTTGAGGAGGCAGGGATTGCTTTTGGGATGACCAAGTGGGAGCGACTCAAGAAGTTTGAAATTCCACTTGCCATGCCTGTTATTGTATCGGGAGTTCGAACAGCGACTGTCATGATTATTGGGACGGCGACTCTAGCAGCTCTTGTGGGAGCTGGTGGATTAGGATCCTTTATTCTCTTGGGAATTGATCGTCGGAATACCAGTCTGATTTTAATCGGGGCAATCTCATCAGCCATCTTGGCCATTCTCTTTAATGTCATTCTCAAATGGTTGGAAAAGGCAAAGTTGCGTACGATTATTTCCACCTTTGCTATCATGGTGCTTGGTTTGGGAGCTAGTTATGCTCCAAGCATGATTCCTAACAAAGAGAAAGAGAATCTGGTTATAGCTGGGAAGTTGGGGCCTGAACCTGAGATTCTCATGAATATGTATAAACTTCTCATCGAGGAAAATACGGATATGACGGTGACGGTCAAGCCTAACTTTGGGAAGACAGATTTCCTTTATCAAGCGCTTAAAAAGGGTGATATCGATATCTATCCAGAATTTACAGGTACTATTACAGGCTCTCTCTTGCAGCCAGCTCCTAAAGTGAGCAATGACTCTGAAGAAGTTTATGAAGTAGCGCGTGATGGTATTGCCAAACAGGATCAACTAGCCTTTCTTAAACCCATGGCTTATCAAAATACTTATGCTATAGCAGTTTCCAAAAAAATTGCGCAAGAATATGGGCTTAAGACGATTTCAGACTTGAAAAAAGTAGAAGGCCAGCTCAAGGCTGGTTTTACTCTGGAGTTTAATGACCGTGAGGATGGAAACAAGGGCTTGCAGTCTGCTTATGGGTTGAATCTCAATGTGGCAACCATGGAGCCAGCTCTTCGCTACCAAGCCATCCAGTCAGGTGACATTCAAATTACAGATGCTTACTCAACAGATGCTGAAATTGCTCGGTATGATTTAGTGGTTTTGGAGGATGATAAACAACTCTTCCCGCCTTATCAAGGAGCGCCACTGATGAAAGCTGAATTACTGAAAAAACATCCAGAATTGGAAGCTGTTCTCAATAAATTAGCTGGTAAAATTACAGAAAGCCAAATGAGTCAACTCAACTATCAGGTTGGTGTGGAAGGCAAGTCGGCCGAAACAGTAGCGCGTGATTTTCTAGTTCAGGAAGGAATTCTTCAAAAATAAAAGTAGAATGGACTTTATACTAACATAAACCCCATCTTTCTTTTTAGATAAGATGGGGTTTTTGTATTAGAATAAAATTAGTATAAGTGTCAATACTATAGCAAATGTAATTCTGATGATATGGTGAGACTTTTTAAAGGTTCCTTTCTGTTTGTCATTCCAATAGGCTCCGTAGCAAATCAAACCACAGCCAATCAGCCAAATAGATAGTGCGACAATCGGCAAAAAGAAGTAGCAGAAGATAGATAAGGTAGCAAAGAAGTAGAGGAAGATAGATAAGGTAGCAAGGATACTTCCGATAAGGAGAAGCTGATTTCCTAGGGGATTCCTGCCTTTTCTTAATTCTGAAAGGCTAGCCAATAAATGATGAAGAGGAAAAGCAAGAAGTAAGAAGGCTAAAAAAATAGCAAGAATAATAACGAAGTTCATAAGATTTCCTCTCTAGCTAGAATAATGATGATTTATTTTTGTTTGTTTGTCATTTCCATGACGTCTAAGTAAAATCTCACTACTTGATCTTCCTTATAAGATTTTCCTTTTTTTAACCACCAGGTCAGTGTTTCAATAAAATTGCTGACAACAAAATGTTTGAGGTAGGAGGCTGGAATCTTAGGATAGGAAACTTGCAAGTTCTCTGCAACCATGGGATAAACATGGTGTTCCAATTCTTTTTGCAATTGACGAAGGAAGTAGTCATTTTTTGAAAAAAGAAGGCTAGTGACATGGTCTTGATTTTTCTTAAAATGCAAAAAAATATGTGTCAAATATGCTTCGATGCTAATATTCTCCTCGCGATCAAAAAGATGATGAAAGAGATAACGGCAGAGCTCGTCTAGGAGTAATTCCTTACTTTCATAATGACTGTAGAAGGTTGAACGTCCAACGTTGGCTAGGTCGATGATCTCTTGGACCGTGATGGATTCATAATCTTTCTGATTTAGTAATTGTAAAAAAGCAGTATAGATAGCTTTCCGAGTCTTGGTAATACGACGATCTTGAGTACTCATATAGACAATTTGAATCAATTGTTCAGTAACTTACAAACCGAACAGTTTGCTCCTATCCTTTCTTTTTATTTTATTGGATAATAACAATGAAGAGAAGAGATAATAGTCTCATTTCTCAGAATATTTATAGAAATATATGTTTGACGCAGTAGCTGATTGGGATCTTCTTTCGCTATTTAGCTCGAAGAGCATCTAATCAGCATTACGGGCGTGGGACTAGGAAAATTTTTTTATAAAATTTTCCTAGTCCCATTATAACAAAGGAAGGTGGAAAAATGAGTTCAAAACGTGCTATTTGGCTGGCTTTTTTCTTAAATTTGAGTTACGCCATTGTTGAGTTTATTGCAGGCGGAGTATTTGGTTCTAGTGCTGTTCTTGCGGACTCTGTCCATGACTTAGGAGATGCTATTGCAATTGGGCTATCAGCCTTTCTTGAAACAATTTCCAATCGTGAAGAGGATAGTCATTACACCTTGGGTTACAAACGATTTAGCCTTCTAGGAGCTTTGATAACGGCTGTGATTCTCATGACAGGATCTGCTCTAGTCATTTTGGAAAATATAAGGAAACTATTTCATCCACAACCTATTAATGATGAAGGAATCCTCTGGCTTGGAATTATTGCGGTTAGTATAAATGTGCTAGCGAGTTTAGTGGTTCGTAAAGGAAAAACAAAGAATGAGTCTATCCTTAGCCTGCATTTTCTGGAAGATACCCTGGGTTGGATAGCAGTCATCCTGATGGCAATTATTCTACGATTTACGGATTGGTATATCTTAGATCCTCTCTTATCACTTGTCATTTCCTTCTTTATCTTGTCAAAAGCCATTCCTCGTTTTTGGTCTACACTTAAGATATTTCTCGATGCGGTTCCTCAGGGGCTTGATAGTGAAAAGATAGAGCAGGATTTATTATCACTAGAAAATGTCAAGAGTATCAATCAACTGAGTATTTGGTCCATGGATGGTCTAGAAAATAATGCAATTGTTCATCTATGCTTAGAGGATTGGGCACGAATGGAGGAATGCAAAGAAGCTATTCGCAGTCAATTAAGACAAAGTGGAGTTCACAATATTACTATTGAAGTGGATACTAGTCCAATGAATCATAATCAACACAAACGCTGCCTTGAAGATATTGGGGGCATAAAAGGTCACGAACACTAGAGAAGTTTTGGAAAGGTTGATACTGTTTTTTTCTCCTATATATGCTATTTTTCATTTGCTAGTATACAAATCTTTAAATGGAGTGTAAACTAAAAGTATCAAAAGAAGTAGGGGAAAATATGTTTTACAAAACCTTAAACGACAATATCAAAATGCCACAACTTGGATTTGGAGTATTTCAGACTCCAGTAGATGAAACAAAGCGAGCAGTTCTTGAGGCTATCGAGGTTGGTTATCGTTCCTTTGATACCGCTCAAATCTATGGCAATGAAGCAGGTGTGGGGGAAGCTATCTTGGAGTCAGGTCTTCCACGGGAAGAATTCTTCATCACGACCAAGGTTTGGATTTCGAATGCCGGCTATGAAAAGGCCAAAGCATCTATCGAAGAATCCTTGAAAAAACTACAAACAGATTATATTGATCTTTTGTTGGTTCACCAACCTTTCGGTGATTATTATGGAACTTATAGAGCCATGGAAGAAGCTTACAAGGCTGGTAAGGTTCGTGCTATTGGCGTCTCTAACTTTTCGCCTAATAGATTCATTGATCTTCAACATTTTGTGGAAATTAAACCGGCTGTCAACCAAATAGAAACCCATGTCTTTCAGCAACAAAAAGAGACCAAAAAGTATTTGGAGAAATACAATTGTCAAATTGAATCTTGGGGGCCTTTTGCTGAAGGGAAAAATAATTTCTTCAGTACTCCTTTGTTGAAGGAAATTGGAGAAAAACATGGGAAATCAGTAGCGCAAGTAGCTCTACGTTTCTTACTTCAAAGTGACGTGGTTGTTATTCCTAAGTCTGTTCGTAAAGAACGGATGCAAGAGAACTTTGATATTTTTGACTTTGAGTTAACAGAAGATGAAATGAAGAACATAGAAGGATTGGACCAAGGACGTACACTCTTTCATGATCATCAAGAACCAGAAACAGCTGAAAGATTTATATCATTTTTAGGCTAAGTAAAGGAGACCAGCTAGTCTGACTATTATATCTATAAGATGATTGAGTTCTTAGGAGTCAATTTTGTTTGGTGGAAACTTTTACTATCATCTTGCATGCTATTTGACTCATAAAAGTGTATACTAAAGGTAAGTAAGCAAAGAAAGTAGGTTGTTCTTATGAAGAAAACAGTCTATACAAAAGCAGGGCAAGTTGGTCTTGTCGAAGTGGAGCGTCCGCAAATTGAGGCGCCGGATGATGTCGTTCTCCGGATTGTCCGTACCTGTGTCTGCGGTTCAGACCTCTGGAGCTACCGTAATCCAGACATTGAAAAGGGGCATCAAAATAGCGGTCACGAAGCTATTGGAATCGTCGAAGAAATCGGAGATGCTATTACAACGGTTAAACCAGGAGATTTTGTCATTGCGCCTTTCACCCATGGCTGTGGCGAGTGTGATGCCTGTCACGCTGGCTATGATGGAACTTGCGATCGCCATATTGGAACCAACTGGTCTGATGGAGTGCAGGCAGAGTACATGCGTTTTGAATATGCAAACTGGGCACTCGTAAAAGTCCTTGGACAACCATCCGATTATACTGAAGCCATGCTCAAATCCTTCTTGACTTTGGCAGATGTTATGCCGACGGGCTACCATGCTGCGCGTGTTGCTCATGTCAAACCAGGTGACAAAGTGGTGGTAATCGGTGATGGGGCAGTTGGACAATGTGCTGTTATTGCAGCCAAAATGCGTGGAGCTTCCCAAATCGTCCTCATGAGCCGTCATGAAGATCGACAAAAGCTGGCTATGGAATTCGGTGCTACAGCGGTAGTTGAAGAACGTGGTCAAGAAGGTATTGCTAAGGTTCGTGAAATCCTTGGTGGCGGAGCGGATGCTGCCCTTGAATGTGTCGGTACTGCAGCAGCTGTTGATCAAGCCCTAGGTGTCCTTCACAATGGAGGGCGCTTAGGATTTGTTGGTGTGCCTCACTACAATAACCGTGCTCTTGGTTCGACCTTTGCCCAAAACATCTCTGTAGCAGGTGGAGCAGCTTCTGTTACCACCTATGACAAACAGTTCTTACTCAAGGCTGTTCTTGATGGAGACATCAATCCAGGTCGTGTGTTCACTCATAGTTATCGCTTAGATGAGATTGATCAAGCCTATAAAGATATGGATGAACGTAAGACCATTAAAGCTATGATTGTGATTGAATAGAAAATAAAATCCTAATAGAGAGTGAACTCTTATTAGGATTTTTCTATTGTAAACAGTTGTATTTAATGCAAGGTGCTTTCTCTTAAAGTCAGTTTGGTTCCCAGCATAGTGAGGCTTGGAATTTTGCGTCCGTGGAGTACTTCTCTATTAAGGATATCCATGCCTGTGCGACCCATTTCCTCTGTATAAACAGTGATACTTGAAAGTGGTGGGAAAACTTGTTTGGTCAAGCTAGTGTCATTAAAGGAAATTAAACTCACTCGCTCTGGCAGGTGGATACTAGCTTCTTGAAGTGCCCGAAGGGCACCGATTGCCAGACTATCGCTTGCAGCAAAAAAGGCAGATGGAAGTTGTTTACCCAAGCTTTGAATTGCATGTTTCATTAAGTTGTAGCCAGATTGGGCAGTAAACTCTCCTTGGAAAATTAGTTCCTCATGATAGATTCCCAGTTCCTGTGTGTAGCTGATAAAGGCTTCCAGTCGTTTATCATGGATTTGTTCCTCTTGATCAGTCGTAACCTCGAGTCCAGTCAGAATTCCAACCCTGTCCATGCCTTGATTGATAAAATAATCCAAAACTTGTTTGACAGCATTTGAAAAATCAGTGATGACACAAGTATGCCCTAAAGCCAGAGTGTCACTATCTAAAAATACTAGAGGCTTTTGATATTCCTCGAATGAAGCAATCTGTGCACGACTAAATTTTCCAATACAGAGGATACCAATCACTTCCTCACTAAGCGTGAAAGGTTGGTCGTTAAAATAGCGCAAAATGTCATAGTCTAACTCTTGAGCTCTCTTTTCAATTCCAAGACGGATCTGGTAGTAGTAGAGATCTTCTAATTCTCCTTGTTCGCTCACCCACTGGATGATAGCAATTTTTTGTTTGAGTTTATGACTTTCGCCTGTTTTGAGATGTTTTGTATATCCTAGTTCTTCTGCGACGGTTAAGATACGATGTCGAGTTTCTTCTGTAACAGATAGGCTCTGATCGCGATTGAGAACGCGGGATACAGTTGCGATCGAGACAGAGGCTAGCTGAGCGATATCTTTGAGTGTAGCCATAATTCTCCTCCTTTTTAGGTTATTATAGCATATTTTTGTTGCTTTTTACTTATAGTTTAGTAAAATATAGGTAAAAATGTTGACCAAAGCAAAACCCTTGGGTACAATAGAAGAAAACGATTACAGGTTAAGTTTTTTTACCTAACAATTGTCAAAGGAGAATTCATATGACACAACATCTTACTGCTGATGCACTTCGCAAGGATTTTCTTGCTGTTTTTGGTCAAGAAGCGGACCAAACCTTCTTCTCACCAGGGCGCATCAACTTGATTGGGGAGCATACTGACTACAACGGTGGGCATGTTTTCCCAGCAGCTATTTCACTAGGAACTTACGGAGCTGCACGCAAGCGCGATGACCAAGTGTTGCGTTTCTACTCCGCAAACTTTGAGGATAAAGGAATTATCGAAGTTTCTCTAGCTGATCTTAAGTTTGAGAAAGAGCACAACTGGACTAACTATCCAAAAGGTGTTCTTCATTTCTTGCAAGAAGCTGGCCATGCGATTGATAAAGGTTTTGATTTCTATGTTTTTGGGAATATCCCAAATGGAGCTGGTTTGTCATCTTCTGCATCCTTGGAACTTTTGACTGGTGTCGTGGCAGAATATCTCTTTGACCTAAAATTGGATCGTTTAGATTTAGTAAAAATCGGAAAATTGACAGAGAATAATTTTATCGGTGTTAATTCTGGTATCATGGACCAATTTGCTATCGGTATGGGGGCAGACCAACGTGCCATTTATCTGGATACAAATAGTTTAGAATATGACTTGGTTCCCCTTGATTTGAAAGACAATGTCGTTGTTATCATGAATACCAACAAACGCCGTGAACTTGCAGACTCTAAATACAATGAACGTCGTGCTGAATGTGAAAAAGCAGTAGAAGAACTCCAAGTGGCCTTGGACATTCAAACCTTGGGTGAATTGGATGAATGGGCTTTTGATGAATATAGCTACCTGATCAAAGACGAAAATCGCTTGAAACGTGCGCGTCATGCCGTTCTTGAAAACCAACGTACCCTTAAAGCACAAGCGGCTCTTCAAGCGGGAGATTTGGACAAGTTTGGTCGTTTGATGAATGCTTCTCATGTTTCACTTGAGCACGATTACGAAGTAACTGGCTTGGAATTAGATACCCTTGTTCATACGGCTTGGGCTCAAGAAGGTGTTCTTGGTGCTCGTATGACAGGAGCAGGTTTTGGTGGTTGTGCCATTGCCCTGGTTCAAAAAGATGCTGTTGAGTCCTTTAAAGAAGCTGTAGGTAAGCACTATGAAGAAATCGTTGGCTACGCTCCAAGCTTCTATATCGCTGAAGTAGCAGGTGGAACTCGCGTTCTTGATTAGTCAAAAGGAGGTTTTCTAGTGACCTTAGTAGAAACATTTGTTACCAAAGTCATTGCAGAAAGTACCTTTGAAGAGTTGGATCGGATTTATCTGACTAATCGTGTCTTGGCTTTGGTTGGTGAAGGAATTTTTGACGTTGAGACTGATCAGGACAACTTGATTGATCTCAAAGACCATCTTGTCGAGGAAGCCGTTCGATTGGAAACAATTGAAGATAGTCAGGCTGCGCGTGAGATTCTCGGTGCTGACCTCATGGACTTGGTAACGCCTTGTCCAAGTCAGGTTAATCGTGATTTTTGGGATACCTATGCCCAGTCACCAGAGCAGGCAATTGCAGATTTCTACCAACTCAGTCAGAAGAATGACTACATCAAACTGAAGGCCATCGCAAAGAATATTGCTTATCGTGTACCGTCTGACTACGGTGAACTAGAGATTACCATCAATCTCTCTAAGCCTGAAAAGGATCCAAAAGAGATAGCTGCAGCTAAGTTGGTTAAGTCGAGCAACTATCCTCAATGTCAGCTTTGTATGGAAAACGAAGGCTACCATGGTCGTGTCAATCATCCAGCTAGAAGCAACCATCGTATTATACGTTTTGATATTTCTGGTCAGGAGTGGGGCTTCCAGTATTCGCCTTACGCTTACTTTAATGAGCACTGTATTTTCCTAGATAGCAAGCATCGTCCTATGGCCATTAGTCGCCAAAGTTTTGAACGTTTGTTAGCGATTGTGGAGCAATTTCCAGGCTACTTTGCAGGTTCGAATGCTGATTTGCCAATCGTGGGTGGCTCCATCCTGACCCATGATCATTATCAAGGGGGACGTCATGTATTCCCAATGGAAGTAGCACCTTTACAAAAGACATTTAAGTTTGACGGTTTTGAAACTGTCAAAGCAGGAATTGTTCAATGGCCTATGTCTGTGATTCGACTAACTTCAGATTCGAAAGAAGATTTGACAGAACTAGCGGATAAAATCTTACTGGCTTGGCGTCAATACTCAGATCCAAGTGTTCAGGTCTTGGCAGAAAGTAATGGAACACCGCATCACACTATCACACCGATTGCGCGTAAAAGAGATGGGCAGTTTGAGTTGGATTTGGTCTTGCGGGACAATCAAACATCTCCAGAGCATCCAGATGGTATCTATCATCCCCACAAGGATGTCCAACATATCAAGAAGGAAAATATCGGCTTGATAGAGGTCATGGGATTGGCAATATTGCCACCACGCTTGAAGGAAGAAGTGGAGCAAGTAGCAGCTTATCTAGTCGGAGAGGATGTTTCAGTAGCAAATTATCACCAAGAATGGGCGGATGAGTTGAAAGAATCCCATCCTGGATTGACTGATAAAGACCAAGCTCTTGAAATCGTCCAAGAATCTGTAGGGAAAATCTTCGCTCGGGTGTTGGAAGATGCAGGGGTTTACAAGCAAACAGAAGAAGGACAGGCAGCCTTTATGCGCTTTGTGGAGCAGGTTGGTATTTTGCCCGAATAAGTGCTTCTCTCTTGCGTAGAGTCTTGAAAAGTAGTATCATAGTGTCGTTTGAAATATCAGGAGGAACGTATGAAAGATTTTCACTTTGACGCTATATCTGCCTTTGAAAATTACGAAATTGAAAAAATGAGAGATGGTCACGTTGTGGTGACGACCAAAGTAGTGGACTCGTCGCTCAACTATTACGGGAATGCCCATGGAGGCTATCTATTTACCCTTTGTGACCAAATCAGTGGACTTGTGGTGATCTCGCTTGGTTTAGACGGAGTGACACTCCAGTCTTCCATCAACTATCTGAAAGCTGGAAATCTAGGGGATGTTCTCACTATCAAAGGAGAATGTGTCCATCAAGGACGTACCACTTGTGTCGTCGATGTTGACATCATCAACCAAGATGGCCGAAATGTCTGCAAGGCAACCTTCACCATGTTTGTCACAGGACGACGGTCTGAAGATAGACAGGTGAGGATATAAAAGAAAGAATGAGTAGATAGTTACGCCCTAAAAACCCAGAGTGTGTTCACTATCCGCAACTCTATAACTTTAAGGATATTTAAAAAGCGAGGTCTATTGACTTCGCTTTTATTTGATAGGGAAGAAAGTAAGTAAGAGCCAAGAAATCAGTAGAGTAATAGCGCCAACTCCAAGGCTAAATAGAATAGGAAGGATGATTCTTTGGTAGGGAGCTTTACCCCTTTCTTCGGCTTCTTCAATCTCGCTCAGACTGCGTCCTTGTTCATAGGCGACAATCTGGCGATAAGTACGAAGATTATGCTCTTTCTTGAATTTCTCAATGCGTAGGGCGTAGAATATAGCGACAGCAAGAATCAAGCAACTAATAGCGATGCCGTATCCATCCAAATAAAGAATGAGGGGAGTGCTGATGATAGGACTGCCAATTAGCAGTAAGCTAAAGACCACTTCATCTTTTTGATAGCGCATAAATTCTTGGTCGTGAATAATTTGTTTCATGGTTTCCAAATCTCCTTTGACTAGTTTGTCCAATGACACTTCAAAGACCTTGCTTAGTAAGAGCAGGTTTTGAATATCAGGATAGGTTGCGCCGCGTTCCCAGTTGGAAATGGATTGACGGCTGACAAAGATGATTTCAGCTAAATCGTCTTGAGATAAATTTTTCTCTTTACGATAGTGCTGGATTTGTTTTCCGACTTGCATAAGATTTCCTCGCTTTCTGATTTCATTCTACTCATTTATACAAAAAACGGCTATCAAAGTTCTTTGACATGCTGATTTCATGGGCTTTAGCAAATGTTTTTGCCACTGGATTTACAGGTCTGTCAATTCATGTTTACCTACTGAAAAAGAGACTATCAGCCTCATTTTTCTTATTCACTAAATCTTAAAAAATAGCCATCTGGGTCTAGAACTGCAAATTCATGAGGGTAGATATATTGTTCACCAACTCGAAATTCTCTTTTAGTCAAAGGACGATGAATAGGATAGTTAGACTCGATTACTTTCTGATGGAGACTAGGAACATCCTTTATGCCAAAGGAGATATTGACTCCACGACCAAAGGGGAAGTTTAGTTCAGCTAGTTCCTCCTTACTCCCCTCCTCTAGCATGAGCTGGCAATCTTCAAGAGACAGGAAGAGAAATTTTTCCTCTGGACGCTCGTATTCGACAGAGAATCCCAATAAGTCGCAGTAGAAGTGACGCGATTTCTCGATATCCGATACGACAAATTCAGGGATGACAGCTTGATAGTCCATTCGTTTTCTCCTTAGAAATCAATCTCCATGACAATCGGTGTATGGTCTTGGCGTGCGCCTGAGTCAATCATGTCTGACTTGGTAACCTTGTCTGCTACACGGTTACTTGTGAGCCAGTAGTCGATTCTCCAGCCTGTGTTGTTGATTTTTGAAGTCTTGCTGCGTTGTGCCCACCAAGTGTAGCGTTCTGGCACATCGCCATGGATATGGCGGAAGGTATCTGTAAATCCTTTGGCTAAAAGGTTTGTAAATCCTTCACGTTCTTCGTCTGTAAATCCTGGTGAACGACGGTTGCTGGCTGGGTTGGCAAGGTCAATTTCCTTGTGGGCAACATTGTAGTCTCCGGTTGCTAGGACAGGTTTTTGTTTGTCTAGTTCAGCCAAATATTCTGCATATTTGACATCCCAGACTTGACGTTCTTCCAAGCGTTTGAGGCCATCACCAGCGTTTGGTGTGTAAACTTGAGTCACGAAAAATGTATCAAATTCTAGGGTAATGATGCGTCCTTCCGAGTCCATAGTAGAAGGGGCACCGATTTCTGGGAAGCTGATAGTTGGAGTTAGTTCTTTCTTATAGAGGAACATAGTTCCAGCATAGCCTTTTCGAGCAGGTTCTTGAGAGGAACGCCAAGTATTTTCATATCCAGGGAAGAGTTCTTCTAACACCTCGAGATGTTTTTTAGTAGGCCCTGTAGCTGAAAGCTTGGTTTCCTGGATGGCAATGATATCAGCATTTTCAGCAACCAAGGTTTGGAGGACGTCTTGTGACAATTTCGCACGCGCAGAATCACTTGTCAATGCTGCATTTAGGGAATCAATATTCCATGAGATCAGTTTCATAATGTTTACCTTTTCATTCAGATTATAGACAATATTATACCAGAAAAAGAAGTATTTCCCCAGTGTATAGTTTGAAAAATCCAGGTCATTCCTATATAATAAAGAATGATTCATGTAAAAGATTGAAAATAAATGAAATGTTACTCCTATGAATATCTTTATCGCTGAGTATGACAAGGGTCAACTAAGTGTCGTCACCTATGAATAAGAAAAACCTGGGGTTCATGCCTCAGGTTTCCATTTGTCATTAGAAAGGAATTTTATGTCTATTATCCAAAAACTCTGGTGGTTTTTTAAGTTAGAAAAACGTCGTTACCTCGTTGGAATTGTGGCTCTAGTCTTGGTTTCTGTGCTCAACCTCATCCCACCGATGGTTATGGGGCGCGTAATTGATGCCATTACTTCAGGACGATTAACACAGGATGAGCTCTTGCTTCATCTCTTTTATCTCCTGCTCGCTGCTTTCGGGATGTACTATCTGCGTTACGTTTGGCGCATGTATATCCTAGGAACCTCCTACCGACTGGGACAAATCATGCGTTCAAGACTATTTGAGCACTTTACAAAAATGTCGCCTGCTTTTTATCAGAATTATCGAACAGGGGATTTGATGGCTCACGCAACCAATGATATCAATGCTCTGACTCGTCTAGCCGGTGGAGGTGTCATGTCGGCGGTGGATGCCTCGATCACAGCCTTGGTGACTTTACTAACCATGCTCTTTAGCATCTCGTGGCAGATGACCTTGGTTGCTATTCTTCCCTTGCCATTTATGGCCTATGCGACTAGTCGTTTGGGGAGAAAGACCCATAAGGCTTTCGGAGAATCACAAGCAGCCTTTTCTGAACTCAACAATAAGGTTCAGGAGTCTGTATCAGGTATTAAGGTAACCAAGTCCTTTGGTTATCAGTCTGATGAATTGGCATCTTTCCAGGAAGTTAATGATTTGACCTTCCAAAAGAATCTGCAAACCATGAAATATGATAGCCTCTTTGACCCGATGGTTTTGCTCTTTGTTGGTTCTTCTTATGCCTTAACTCTCTTAGTCGGTGCCTTTATGGTGCAAGCGGGACAGGTAACCGTCGGGAATCTGGTCACCTTTATCTCTTACTTGGATATGTTGGTCTGGCCTTTGATGGCGATTGGTTTCCTCTTTAATATCACTCAAAGAGGGAAAGTTTCTTACCACCGTATCGAAAGTCTATTGTCCCAAGAGTCACCTGTCAAAGATCCAGAATCTCCACTTGACGGGATTGAAAACGGGCGTTTGGACTATGCTATTGATAGTTTTGCCTTTGAAGACGAGGAGACGCTGAATGATATTCATTTTAGCCTCGAAAAAGGGCAAACTTTAGGCTTGGTTGGACAAACTGGTTCAGGCAAAACTGCTTTGATTAAGTTGCTCCTACGTGAGTATGATGTTGACCAAGGAACCATTTATCTAAATGGCCATGACATTCGTGACTATAGACTAGCTGACTTACGTAGTTTGATTGGTTACGTCCCACAGGACCAATTTCTCTTTGCTAGCTCTATCCTAGATAATATCCGCTTTGGAAATCCCGACTTACCTTTCTCAGCAGTAGAAGAAGCGACAAAGTTGGCTCAAGTCTATCAAGACATTCAAGCCATGCCTGAGGGATTTGATACAGTTATCGGGGAAAAAGGTGTTAGTCTATCTGGTGGACAAAAGCAACGTCTGGCTATGAGTCGGGCTATGATTTTAAATCCTGATATCTTGATTTTAGATGATTCTTTGTCAGCTGTGGATGCTAAGACAGAGTTCGCAATCATCGATAATCTCAAGGAAACTCGCAAAGATAAAACGACTATCATCACTGCCCATCGTCTCAGTGCAGTTGTTCACGCAGATTTGATTTTGGTCATGCAGGATGGTCGCATCATTGAACGAGGTAGGCATGAAGACTTACTAGCCTTGGATGGTTGGTATGCCCAAACCTACCAGTCTCAACAGTTAGAAATGAAAGGGGAAGAAGATGCGCAATAAACAAGAACAATGGGCTGTATTGAAACGCTTGTTGTCCTATCTTAAGCCTTATGGACTCCTCACCTTTTTAGCCCTTGCTTTTCTCCTCGCGACGACTGTTGTTAAGAGTGTTATCCCCTTGGTAGCTTCGCACTTTATCGACCAGTATCTAAACAATCTCAATCAGCTTGCTGTTACAGTTTTGCTAGTTTACTATGGTCTCTACATTTTTCAAACTATTGTCCAATATGTGGGGAATCTCCTTTTTGCGCGCGTGTCCTACAGCATCGTTAGAGATATCCGACGTGATGCCTTTGCCAATATGGAGAAGCTAGGCATGTCTTACTTTGATAAAACGCCTGCAGGCTCTATTGTCTCTCGTTTGACAAATGACACCGAGACTATCAGTGATATGTTTTCGGGAATCTTATCTAGCTTTATCTCGGCAGTCTTTATATTCGTGACGACCCTTTATACCATGTTAGTTCTGGACTATCGTCTGACTGCTTTAGTCTTGCTCTTCCTGCCTTTGATTTTCCTTTTGGTCAATCTCTACCGTAAAAAATCGGTCAAGGTCATTGAAAAAACCAGAAGTCTACTGTCAGATATTAACAGTAAGCTGGCAGAAAATATCGAAGGAATTCGTATTATTCAAGCCTTTAACCAAGAAAAACGCCTACAAGAAGAGTTTGATGAGATAAACCAGGAACACCTAGTCTACGCTAACCGTTCAGTGGCCTTGGATTCTCTCTTTTTGCGTCCAGCTATGAGTTTGTTGAAGCTGTTGGGATATGCGGTTTTGATGGCTTATTTTGGCTATCGAGGACTTTATCTAGGAATAACGGCAGGAACTATGTATGCCTTTATCCAGTACATCAACCGTCTCTTTGATCCCCTCATCGAGGTGACACAGAACTTTTCTACCCTTCAGACATCCATGGTGTCAGCAGGTCGTGTCTTTGCACTGATCGATGAGTCCAACTATGAACCGGTCCAAGAAAATGGCCAATCCAAGATTCAAGAAGGGAATATCCGCTTTGAACATGTGTCCTTCTCCTATGATGGGGAACACCAAATTCTCGATGATATTTCCTTTACTGTCAATAAAGGTGAAACTATTGCCTTTGTCGGACATACAGGATCAGGAAAATCTTCTATCATCAATGTTCTGATGCGCTTTTATGAATTTCAGTCAGGTCAGGTTCTCCTAGATGGTGTGGATATTCGTAAGTATAGTCAGGATGAGCTGAGAAAAAATATCGGTTTGGTTCTACAGGACCCCTTTCTCTATCATGGGACCATTAAGTCCAATATCGCTATGTACCAAGATATCAGCGATGACCAAGTCAAGGCTGCTGCAGAATTTGTCGATGCAGATTCCTTCATTCAGGATCTTCCTTTAGGTTATGATGCTCCTGTATCTGAGCGTGGTTCGAGTTTTTCAACTGGTCAACGTCAGCTACTGGCCTTTGCTAGAACGGTTGCCAGTCAACCGAAAATTCTGATTTTGGATGAAGCGACAGCTAATATTGACTCTGAAACAGAATCCCTGGTTCAAAATTCTCTAGCTAAAATGAGACAGGGCCGGACAACCATTGCCATCGCCCATCGTCTCTCTACTATCCAAGATGCCAACTGTATCTATGTCCTTGATAAGGGACGTATTATTGAGAGTGGAACCCATGAGGAACTTTTAGCCTTGGGTGGAACCTATCACAAGATGTATAGTTTGCAGGCAGGTGCTCTTTCCTAGGGAAGAATTCCTTTAAAATACATATTTCTTGCACTGCCTCTTTCATTTTGTGGTATAATGTAGAATGTTGATAAAGATTACATATTAAAAACAGAGGAGAATGTGCATGCTGAAATGGGATGAACTACCTCAAGAAATGCAATTAAGTGAGGTAAAACCATACTACCAGCTTGTTTCTAAAAGAAAAGGCTCTCTGATTCTCAAGCGCTGTCTAGATTTGTTTCTAGCCTTGATCTTGTTAATCTTGACCTCACCTGTATTTCTGATTCTAAGCATTTGGATCAAGCTAGATAGTAAGGGTCCAGTTATTTACAAGCAGGTGAGGGTAACCCAGTACAACCGACATTTCAAGATTTGGAAATTCCGTACCATGGTGACCGATGCGGACAAGAAAGGAAGTCTAGTAACTTCTGCCAATGACAGCCGTATCACTAAGGTTGGAAATTTCATTCGACGTGTTCGTTTGGATGAACTTCCGCAATTGGTCAATGTTCTCAAAGGAGAGATGTCCTTTGTGGGAACTCGTCCAGAAGTACCACGTTATACAGAGCAGTACAGCCCGGAAATGATGGCTACCTTGCTCTTGCCAGCAGGGATTACATCGCTTGCCAGCATTAACTATAAGGACGAGGATGCCATCATCAGTCAAATGACTGCAAAAGGTATGACGGTCGACCAGGCTTATGTCGAAAGAGTCCTTCCAGAAAAGATGCACTATAATCTAGCCTACCTACGTGATTTTAATTTCTTCGGAGATATCAAGATCATGTTCCAGACTGTATTTGAAGTTTTAAAATAAGTAGTCGCAAGATTGAAACCGATCAAAGGAGTAAAACAATGATAAAGTATAATATTCCATTTTCACCACCCGATATTACCGAAGCTGAAATTGTTGAGGTAGCTGATACCCTTCGTTCAGGATGGATCACAACAGGTCCAAAGACAAAAGAACTAGAACGTCGTCTGTCTCTCTATACTCAGACACCTAAAACAGTCTGCCTCAACTCTGCAACAGCAGCTCTTGAATTAATCTTGCGCGTGCTTGAAGTGGGTCCTGGCGATGAAGTTATCGTTCCGGCTATGACTTATACAGCATCATGTAGCGTTATCACTCACGTCGGTGCGACACCAGTGATGGTTGATATCCAAGATGATACCTTTGAAATGGACTATGACAAGCTTGAGCAAGCGATTACTGAGAAGACAAAGGTTATCATCCCAGTAGAACTTGCAGGGATTATCTGTGACTATGACCGTTTGTTCCAAGTTGTTGAGAAGAAACGTGACCTCTTTACAGCTAGTAGCAAGTGGCAAAAGGCCTTTAACCGTATTGTGATTGTCTCTGATAGTGCTCATGCTTTGGGTTCAACCTATAAAGGACAACCAGCTGGTTCCATTGCAGACTTTACATCATTCTCTTTCCACGCAGTCAAGAATTTTACAACTGCTGAGGGCGGAAGTGCGACTTGGAAAGTTAATCCAGCGATTGACGATGAAGAAATGTATAAAGAATTCCAGATTCTTTCCCTTCATGGTCAAACAAAGGATGCCCTTGCCAAGATGCAACTGGGTTCATGGGAATACGATATCGTTACACCGGCCTACAAGTGCAATATGACGGATATCATGGCTTCGATTGGTTTGGTACAATTGGATCGTTACCCAGCTTTGCTACAACGTCGTAAGGACATCGTGGACCGCTATGATCGTGGTTTTGTGGGTACTCGTATTCATCCATTGGCGCATGAGACAGATACAGTAGAATCTTGTCGTCACCTCTACATTACCCATGTAGAAGGAGCAAGTCTCGAACAACGCAACCAAATCATTCAAGAATTGGCCAAGGCAGGAATTGCAAGTAATGTTCACTACAAACCGCTTCCTCTTTTGACAGCCTATAAGGATCTAGGATTTGACATGGCTGATTATCCACGAGCTTATGCTTTCTTTGTAAATGAAATTACACTACCACTTCACACGAAATTAACGGATGAAGAAGTAGATTATATCATCGAAACTTTTGTCAGAGTTTCTGAAGAAGTTCTAGGCGCTTCAGAAAAATAATTAAAAAAATTAGTAAAAAATTAGTGAAAACGGTTGACAAAGAAAAAACAATAACATATAATTAACTCAACAAATCAGAAAAGTAATTATTTCTGATCTTCAGGGAGCCTGTGGTTACTGTGAACAGGTGGTTGGAACTAGTGAAATTGGGCTGATTTGAAAAAATGAATTTGAAACAATGAAAATTCGGTGCGCACACCTTACAGTGCAACTTGTTGTTAGACAAGGCAGAGATGTAAAGGGGATAGTCTCTTTACAATTGAGGTGGTACCGCGTTACAAACGCCCTCACATGGAGTTTAATTCTGTGTGTGGGCTTTTTTCTTTCGGTCATTTTGTTTTTCTTTTATTAGGGCGTTAAGTCACTTTGATGAACTTAAGTTCTATCTGCAGCTCCTTGCCTACTACTAAAAGCAAACAAAAAGCCGAATTAATATAGAAAGAGGAAAATTTTATGACAACTAAAGGTTATTTTGGACAATTTGGTGGTAGTTTTGTACCGGAGCCGATTCAGGCTTTGTTGGATGAGTTGGAAGTGACATTTGACAAGTACAAGGATGATCCAGAGTTTTTGGCAGAATTTCGCCATTACTTAAAGGACTATTCAGGTCGCGAAACACCGCTTTACTATGCAGAGAGCTTGACAGATCATTTAGGTGGAGCTAAGATTTATCTCAAACGTGAAGACCTGAACCACCTTGGATCTCACAAACTTAATAATGTTTTGGGACAAATACTTCTAGCAAAACGCATGGGTAAAAAACGTGTCATTGCTGAGACAGGAGCTGGCCAGCACGGTGTTGCGACTGCGGCAGCTGCAGCCAAATTTGGTATGGCATGTGATGTCTACATGGGGGCAGAAGATGTGGAGCGTCAACGTCTCAATGTCTTCCGCATGGAGATGATGGGAGCAACTGTTCACGCAGTTGAAACTGGTACTCGTACCCTCAAGGATGCGGTTGATGCAGCCTTTGGAGCATGGATGAATGACCTTGAAGCCTTCTACGTTTTAGGTTCTGCTGTTGGACCTCACCCTTATCCAACCATTGTTCATGAATTCCAGAAAGTTATTAGTGAAGAATCTCGTCGTCAAATCTTGGGAAAAGAAGGACGACTGCCAGACTACGTCATTGCCTGTGTGGGCGGTGGTTCCAATGCCATCGGAGCTTTCTCACAGTATGTAGCTGATGAAGAAGTCAAATTGGTTGGGGTAGAAGCTGCTGGTCATGGACTTGACACAGACAAGCACGCAGCAACTATGACCAAGGGTAGTGTCGGAATTGTCGATGGAATGAAGACCTATGCAGTCTTTAAGGAAGATGGAGAGCTCGCGCCAGTTTACTCTATCTCAGCAGGTTTGGACTATCCAGGGGTCGGTCCAGAACATGCCTTCTTTAAAGACTCTGGTCGAGTAGAATATGTAGCAGCGACCGACGAAGAAGCTGTCCAAGCCTTGCTTTTATTAAGCAAAACAGAAGGAATTATCCCTGCAATTGAAAGCTCACATGCTATCGCTGAAGCAGTCAAACGCGCACCAAAACTAAGTAAAGATGAGATTATCATCATCAATGTCTCTGGTCGTGGAGACAAGGACGTAGCTGCCATTGCAGACTACCTTGAAGCTAAAAAATAAAAGATGGAAAATATACAGAGATTTCTCTCACAGAGAGCTTGTGGTTGCTGAAAACAAGCAGAGAAAGCTGTAAGGTTGGGTCCATCTGAAATGAGAGAAGAAAACATAATTCTCAAGGGAGTGCCCTTTATCGCACAACCTGTTACAGGAGCTATCTGAGACAGGAATGAGAGATAGGAGAAATCCTATAATTGAGGTGGCACCGCGAATTTCGTCCTCACGCAAGTTATTTTGCGTGGGGATTTTTTGTAGAATCAACACAGGATTTAAGAAGAACTGAAAGGGAAATTACAATGGAACGAATCATTCATGGAGATGTTTTATCACCAATCTTGGCTTATATGCGTTTGAACGGAGAACACAAGGTCATACTTGAAAGTATCCCAAGAGAAAAAGAAAATGCTCGATTTTCTATCTTAGCCTATAACCCAGTTTTTGAGATTAAGTTTGAAAATGGAGTCCTTTATCAAAATGGTCAGGTGATTGATCGTGATCCTTTGGATTTCCTTTATGAGGTGACTCATAAGAGTCAGCACCATTCAGACCTACCTTTTGGTGGTGGAGCTATTGGCTTTGTCGGCTACGATATGATTTCTCTCTATGAAGAAATTGGCCAACTCCCTGAGGATACGATTGGGACACCAGATATGCATTTCTTCGTATATGAGAGTTATATAGTTTTTGACCATAAGAAAGAAAAAATTCATATCATTGAGGATGCTCTCTACAGTGAACGTAGTAATGAAGAACTAGAAGTGGCTTTAGATCAGGTTTTAGAAGAGTTGAAAATCCCTGCTCCAAATGAATTTGAAGATTTGGACGTTTCTCCACTTCAGTTTAGACCACATATTGCACCTCAGAAATTTGAAGAAATGGTAGAAACAGCTCGCGACTTGATTCGCAACGGAGATATGTTCCAATGTGTGCTCAGTCAGCGCTTCTCCGCAGAAGTAACTGGAAATCCTTTTGACTTCTACAGAAATCTCCGAGTGACCAATCCATCAAATTACCTCTACTTTTATGACTTTGGAAATTATCAAATCATCGGTGCCAGTCCAGAGAGCTTGGTTTCCGTCAAGAATGGCATTGTGACAACCAATCCAATTGCAGGTACGCGACCTAGAGGTGCCAATGACGAGGAAGATGCGACCTTAGCAAATGATCTACTTTCTGATGAAAAGGAAACGGCAGAACACCGAATGTTGGTGGATTTGGGACGAAATGATATCGGTAGAATTGCTGAAATAGCAAGTGTCCAAGTAACCAAGTATATGGAAGTCGAACTTTTCCGCTATGTCATGCATTTGACCAGCGTGGTTAAGGGACATTTATTACCAGAACTGACTGCCATGGATGCCTTGAAGGCAACACTTCCGGCAGGAACAGTATCGGGGGCACCAAAGATTCGAGCCATGAAACGCATCTATGAATTAGAAACAGAGAAACGAGGCGTATATGCAGGAGCTATCGGTTACCTATCAGCAACTGGAGATATGGATTTCGCCATTGCAATTCGAACCATGATTCTAAAAAACCAAACAGCCTACGTACAGGCTGGTGCAGGAATTGTTTATGATTCCATCGCTCAGAACGAATACCAAGAAACCATTAACAAAGCTAAATCTATGACTAGAATGGGAGAACTAAGACCATGATCTTATTGATTGACAATTATGATTCATTTACCTATAACCTGGCTCAATACATCGGGAATTTCGCAGAAGTTCAGGTTTTGAGAAATGATGACCCACATCTTTATGAAGAAGCTACAAAGGCAGATGGATTAGTTTTCTCTCCTGGTCCGGGTTGGCCAGCTGATGCTGGGAAAATGGAAGAAATGATTCGTGATTTTGCTGGTAAGAAACCTATTCTAGGGATTTGTTTGGGGCACCAAGCCATTGCAGAAGTCTTTGGTGGTAAGTTGGGCTTGGCTCCTAAAGTTATGCACGGAAAACAAAGCCAGATTCGATTTGAGACTCCATCAGTTCTCTATCAAGGAATTGAGGACAATCGTCCAGTCATGCGTTACCACAGTATTTTAATTGAAGAGATGCCAGAAGAGTTTGAAGTGACAGCTCGTTCGACAGATGACCAAGCTATTATGGGGATTCAACACAAAACCTTGCCGATTTATGGCTTGCAGTATCATCCAGAAAGTATTGGAACGCCAGATGGCCTATCTTCTATTCAGAATTTTATCGAGAAAGTTGTAAAGTGAGGTACACAAAATGAAAGAAATTATTGAAAAATTAGCAAACTTTGAAGATCTATCAAGTGTTGAGATGACAGATGTTATCGAACGCATCGTGACAGGGCGAGTGACAGAAGCACAAATCGCTTCACTACTTTTAGCTCTTAAAATGAAGGGAGAAACACCTGAAGAAAGAACAGCTCTCGCTCAAGTCATGAGAGGACATGCTCAACACATTCCAACAAATATTCAAGATGCTATGGATAACTGTGGTACAGGTGGAGATAAGTCATTTAGCTTTAACATCTCAACAACTGCAGCCTTTGTCTTAGCAGGTGGAGGAATCCATATGGCTAAACATGGTAATCGTTCAATTTCCTCTAAATCTGGGTCAGCAGATGTCTTGCAAGCTTTGGGAATCAATATTGATCTCAAACCATCACAACTGGGTAAGGTATTTGACCAAACAGGAATCGTCTTTCTCTTTGCCAAAAACATGCACCCAGCCATGAAATACATTATGCCAGCTCGCTTGGAATTGGGAATTCCAACCATCATGAATTTGACAGGACCGCTCATCCATCCAATGGTTTTGGAAACACAGCTTCTAGGAATCAGTCGTCCTGAACTTCTGGAAAGTACTGCTCAGGTTTTGAAAAACATGGGTCGCAAACGTGCCATTGTAGTAGCTGGTCCAGAAGGGTTGGATGAAGCTGGTTTGAATGGAACTACCAGCATTGCCCTTCTTGAAAATGGAGAAATTACTTTATCAACCTTTACTCCAGAAGATTTGGGAATGGAACGCATTGCTATTGAAGACATTCGTGGGGGAAATGCTCATGAGAATGCAGCCATCCTTGTCAGTGTTCTTAATAACGAACCAAGTCCATTCTTGGAAACAACAGTCTTAAATGCAGGTCTCGGTTTCTATGCCAATGGTAAAGCAGACAGTATCAAGGACGGAGTTGAATTGGCACGTCAAGTGATTGCTAGTGGTAAGGCCCTTGAAAAACTCAGACTATTACAGGAGTATCAAAGATGAGTCAGGAATTTTTATCACGTATCCTAGAGCAAAAGGCGCGCGAAGTTGAAAAGATGGAGCGAGAGGAGCTTCAATCCTTGCGTCAAACTTATCGGTTGAGTGAATATTTAAAAAATCACCAAGACCGTTTGCAAATCATTGCTGAGGTCAAAAAGGCAAGTCCAAGTCTAGGTGATATCAATCTCGATGTGGATATCGTACAACAGGCCCAGACTTACGAGGCTAACGGCGCGGTTATGATTTCTGTTCTGACAGATGAGGTTTTCTTTAAAGGTCATTTGGATTATCTGCGAGAGATTTCCAGTCAGGTACAGACCCCGACACTGAATAAGGATTTTATTATCGATGAAAAGCAAATCATCCGTGCTCGCAATGCAGGTGCGACCGTCATCTTGCTCATCGTAGCGGCCTTATCTGAAAAACGACTGAAGGAGCTTTATGACTACGCGACAGAACTGGGTCTAGAAGTTTTGGTGGAAACTCATAATCTGGCTGAACTGGAAGTAGCTCATAGACTTGGAGCTCAAATTATTGGTGTCAACAATCGCAATTTAACAACCTTTGAAGTTGACTTGCAGACCAGCGTAGACTTGGCCAAACACTTTAAGGATGATTGCTTCTACATTTCCGAATCTGCTATTTTTACAGAGGAGGATGCAAAACGAGTAGCACCATACTTTAACGGAATTTTAGTAGGAACAGCCCTCATGCAGGCAGAAGATGTAGCCCAGAGAATCAAGGAGTTGCAGATTGACAAAGGTTAAGATTTGTGGACTATCGACCAAAGAAGCCGTAAAAACAGCTGTGTCGGCTGGAGCAGACTACATTGGTTTTGTCTTTGCTCCTAGCAAAAGACAGGTGACCGTAGAACAAGCCACAGAGCTGGCTAAGTTTATTCCTAGCCATATTCAAAAAGTTGGTGTATTTGTTTCACCCAGTCGGGCAGAACTGTTAGAAGCGGTAGACAAAGTTGGTTTGGACTTTGTACAAGTTCACGGTAAGGTAGTAGATAAACTATTTGAAAACTTACCTTGTGGCAGCATTCAGGCTGTTCAGGTCGATGAAGGGGGGCATGTACCCAATTCTCAGGCAGATTATCTACTTTTTGATGCTCCTGTGGCAGGGAGTGGACAAACCTTTGACTGGGGGCAACTGGATACGACAGAACTAGCCCAGCCTTTCTTCATCGCAGGCGGGCTAAATGAGGACAATGTAGCAAGAGCGATTCAGCATTTCTCTCCCTTTGCAGTAGATGTATCAAGCGGAGTAGAAACAGACGGACAAAAAGATCATGAAAAGATTAGAAGATTTATAGAGAGGGTAAAGAATGGCATATCAAGAACCAAATAAAGATGGATTTTACGGGAAATTCGGTGGACGTTTTGTCCCAGAAACATTGATGACAGCAGTATTGGAATTGGAAGAGGCTTATCGTGGAAGTCAGGCAGATCCAAGTTTCCAAGAAGAGTTAAACCAACTTTTGCGCCAGTATGTAGGACGTGAAACTCCCCTTTACTACGCAAAAAACTTGACCCAGCATATCGGCGGAGCCAAGATTTACCTCAAACGTGAAGACCTCAACCATACAGGTGCCCACAAGATTAACAATGCCTTGGGACAAGTTCTTCTCGCTAAACGCATGGGCAAAAAGAAAATTATTGCTGAAACAGGTGCCGGTCAACATGGTGTGGCAACTGCAACTGCTGCGGCCCTCTTTAACATGGAATGTACCATCTATATGGGTGAGGAAGATGTTAAACGCCAAGCCCTCAATGTCTTCCGTATGGAACTTTTGGGAGCCAAGGTGGAAGCTGTGACAGATGGATCTCGCGTGCTCAAGGACGCAGTCAATGCAGCCCTTCGTTCATGGGTAGCCAATATCGATGATACCCACTATATCCTTGGTTCTGCCTTGGGGCCTCATCCTTTTCCAGAAATTGTTCGTGACTTCCAAAGTGTTATCGGTCGAGAAGCTAAACAACAGTACCGTGACTTGACAGGGCAAGATTTGCCAGATGCCCTAGTAGCCTGTGTTGGAGGTGGTTCTAATGCTATCGGTCTCTTCCATCCATTTGTGGAAGATGAATCTGTAGCTATGTATGGAGCTGAAGCGGCAGGACTTGGTGTGGATACAGAGCATCACGCAGCTACCTTGACCAAGGGTCGCCCAGGAGTTCTTCACGGTTCTCTCATGGATGTTCTCCAAGATGCCCATGGACAAATCTTAGAAGCCTTCTCTATCTCAGCAGGTTTGGACTACCCAGGTATCGGTCCAGAACATTCTCACTACCACGATATCAAGCGTGCGACCTATGTTCCTGTGACAGATGAGGAAGCCTTGGAAGGCTTCCAACTCTTGTCTCGTGTGGAAGGGATTATCCCAGCGTTGGAGTCTAGTCACGCTATCGCCTTTGCGGTGAAATTAGCCAAAGAACTTGGTCCAGAAAAGTCTATGATTGTCTGTCTATCAGGTCGCGGGGACAAGGATGTAGTTCAAGTCAAAGACCGTTTGGAAGCTGACGCAGCAAAGAAGGGAGAAGCCCATGCCTAAGACACTAACAGAAAAACTGAACGCTATCAAAGCAACTGGAAAGGGAATTTTTGTCCCCTATATCATGGCTGGAGACCACGAAAAAGGGTTGGCTGGTCTCGGTGAAACAATTCACTTTTTAGAAGATTTGGGTGTGTCTGCCATTGAGGTAGGAGTTCCCTTTTCAGACCCAGTTGCAGATGGTCCTGTAATCGAGGAAGCTGGCTTGCGTAGCCTAGCTCACGGGACTTCTACCCAGGCTTTGGTTGAAACTTTGAAAACCATTGAAACAGAAGTTCCACTTGTTATCATGACCTACTTTAACCCCCTCTTTCAGTACGGTGTGGAGAAATTTGTCAAAGACCTTTCTGATACAGCGGTTAAGGGATTGATTATTCCAGACCTGCCTCATGAGCACGCTAACTTTGTAGAGCCCTTTTTGGCAGGTACAGACATTGCTTTGATTCCACTTGTCAGCTTGACGACAGGAATGGGGCGTCAAAAGGAACTCATTGAAGGGGCAGAAGGTTTTGTCTATGCTGTTGCTATCAATGGGGTTACAGGGAAATCAGGAAATTACCGAGATGACTTGGACAAGCACTTGGCTCAACTGCATCAAGTGGCATATATTCCAGTCTTGACAGGATTTGGTGTATCCACACAGGAAGACGTAGAACGATTCAATGCAGTATCAGACGGCGTCATCGTCGGTTCCAAGATTGTTAAGGCTTTACATGAAGGACAAGTAGCAGAAATCGCTGACTTTATCAGACAAGCAGTAGCTTACCAAAAATAATCATACAAGCAGCAAGCAAGAGGAAAGGCACAAAAGGAAGTCTTTCCTTTTTCTTTAGTAGGAGAAAGGTTAGGATACCGGTCGTGGAGGCAAATTGGATTAAAATCAGAATTTCTGTAAGTGTAAAGGCTAGCGAACAAGAAGCCAAAAAGAGAAAATCCCCTGCTCCCATGCGGATGTCGATAAAATGAGCCATGATTCCAAGAATCAAAAAGAAAGCCATGGTTAGATTCCAACTAGAGCAAACCATGAGGATTAAGTGAAAAATCAGCCAGACGAGCAAGGGATATTCCTGATGACGAAAGTCATAAATTCCCAAAGTCAAGCCGGCAGTTATCAAGATGACTTGCCCCAAAGTTAAAAATCCCACAGACTCAGCTAGAAAGAGCAGTCCCAAAGACAACTCAAAGAAAGCATACCAGAATGGATAGCGAACCTTGCAGTAACGACAGCGAAAATTACTAATCACTTGAGAAATAATCGGAATCAAATCCAGTGATTTCAAGCGAGTCTGACAAGAATCACAGTGACTAGCAGGGAAAACAATGGATTGCTCAGGGAAACGATCAATGACAAGACCTATAAAGGAAGCAAGAATAGCTCCTACAAGAAAAAAGTAAAAATGAATCATACTTATTTATTCGGAAAAAATAAGAGAAAGAGTATAATAGTTGGATAAAGGAGAAATTTTAGGAGCAAATATGAAAATTCACTTTGAAAAAGGACTTCAGATAGAAAATGCCCAACTCATTTGTCGCTGGTCTAATGCTTTGGGAGAAAGTTTTCAGAAGCAATGGATGGGACCAATGATTCCTTTTCCCTTGACAATTCAAGTCTTGCAAGATTTGGAAGGAATCTTTTCAATCTTTGATGGACAAGAGTTTGTGGGGCTTATCCAGAAAATCAGGCTAGAAGACAGGAATCTTCATATCGGGAGATTTTTTATCAACCCCCAGAAACAGGGGCAGGGCTTAGGTAGCCAGGCTTTAAGGAAATTTGTCAGTTTGGTCTTTGAAAATGAAGACATAGATACTATTTCTCTAAATGTCTTCGAGGAAAATCAAACAGCTTACAATCTTTACCAAAAAGAAGGATTTGAAATCGTTCAAATGGTTGAAACACCTATACGAAAATACATAATGAGAAGATCTAGATAAAAACTAGATGATACCTAGAACTGTCCCCTTACAATTTTTAATTCTCAAACTTGTTGCAGAGAAATTTTCTTGATAAAATAGATACATGACTAGATATAAAGCTGTAATTTCCTATGATGGCTACGCTTTTGCCGGCTTTCAACGGCAACCTCACGCGCGTAGTGTCCAAGAGGAAATTGAAAAAACTTTAACCAAATTAAATAAAGGACAGGCCATTACCATTCATGGCGCTGGGCGAACGGACAGTGGCGTTCATGCCTTAGGGCAGGTCATCCACTTTGACCTTCCCTATCAGATGGATGAGGAAAAACTTCGTTTTGCTCTCGATACCCAAAGTCCTGAAGATATCGATGTGTTTTCGATTGAGATAGTGGCTGACGATTTTCATTGCCGTTATGCCAAGCATAGCAAGACCTACGAGTTTATCGTGGATAGAGGACGTCCTAAAAATCCCATGCGTCGCCATTATGCGACTCATTATCCCTATCCACTCGATGTGGAGCGGATGCAGCTTGCTGTAAAAAAACTAGAGGGAACACATGACTTTACTGGTTTTACGGCATCAGGTACTAGTGTAGAGGATAAGGTTAGGACGATCACGGAAGCTAGTCTTAGGGTTGATGAAACAGGGCAGTTTTTGACCTTTACATTCTCTGGCAATGGTTTCCTCTATAAGCAGATTCGAAATATGGTTGGAACCCTGCTGAAAATTGGTAACAATCGGATGCCGATTGAACAGATTGACCTCATCTTGGAGAAAAAAGACAGACAGTTGGCAGGTCCAACTGCAGCGCCTAATGGTTTGTATTTGAAGGAGATTCGTTATGAAGAATAATCGTATTTTAGCACTTTCAGGAAATGATATTTTTAGTGGTGGCGGATTGGCAGCTGACCTTGCAACCTATACTTTGAATGGTTTGCATGGATTTGTAGCTATGACTTGTTTAACCGCTTTGACAGAAAATGGTTTTGAGGTCTTTCCGACAGATGAAACTATTTTCCAACAACAGTTGGATAGCCTCAAGAGTGTAGACTTTGGAGGGATTAAGATTGGTCTCTTACCGACTGTTGGTGTTGCTGAAAAAGCTCTTAACTTTATCAAGGAGCGTGCAGGGGTGCCTGTCGTACTAGACCCTGTTCTCGTTTGTAAGGAGACTCACGACGTTGCTGTCAGCGAGCTCTGCCAAGAGTTGATTCGCTTTTTCCCTTATGTATCTGTGATTACTCCTAACCTTCCTGAGGCAGAATTGCTAGCAGACCAAAAGATTGAAACCTTGGATGATATGAAGGCTGCAGCTCAGAAGTTATATGACTTGGGTGCACCAGCAGTCATTATCAAGGGTGGGAATCGCCTCAGTCAGGATAAGGCTGTGGATGTCTTTTATGACGGAGAAAATTACACAATCCTTGAAAATCCAGTCACCCAAGGGCAAAATGCTGGTGCAGGGTGTACCTTTGCATCGAGCATTGCCAGTCAATTAGTACAAGGAGAGGAACTCTTACCAGCAGTAGAAAGTTCTAAAGCTTTTGTTTACCGTGCTATCGCACAAGCAGATCAATATGGAGTGAGACAATATGAAGCAAACCAAAACAACTAAAATCGCCCTAGTATCAATACTGACTGCTCTATCAGTAGTCTTAGGCTATATTGTAAAAATCCCAACTCAAACAGGAATCTTAACTCTTTTAGATGCTGGAATCTTCTTTACCGCTTTTTATTATGGGCGCCGTGAAGGAGCCATTGTTGGAGGATTAGGAGGATTTCTCATTGACCTGATTTCAGGTTATCCTCACTGGATGGTCTTCAGCTTGCTTTTCCATGGTCTGCAGGGGTATTTTGCAGGTTTTAAAGGAAAATGGCAGGGGCTTGGATTAGTTTTGGCGACTATCATCATGGTAGCTGGATATGCATGTGCGACTGCTTGGATGAAAGGTTGGGGGCAAGCCTTGTTAGATGTCCCTCACAATTTGCTACAGAATTTTGTTGGGATGGTTGTCGGCTATCTTATTCATCAGAGTATTAAAAAGATTCGTAAGCAGTAAAAAGGGAATCTTCCTCTGAACTATTGAAAAAACTCTGATTTTTTGCTAAAATGAAAGCTATGAAAACACTCTACGATGTGCAACAATTTCTCAAACAGTTCGGCATTCTTGTCTATATGGGCAAACGTCTTTATGACATTGAACTAATGAAGATAGAACTTTCTCGTATCTATGATGCAGGCTTGATGGACAAGCTGGATTATCTTGAAGCGGAGGCTGTTATTCGCAGAGAGCATAAGTTAGAATTAGACTATTTAGAAAAAAATGGAGATTAGAAATTATGGTAACTTGGGTATTATGGGGACTTATAGTGGCGATGTTGGCATGGATGGGTTACAACTATCTTCGTATTCGCCGTGCGGCAAAAATTGTAGACAATGAAGAGTTTGAGTCTTTGATTCGTACAGGTCAGTTGATTGACTTGCGTGATCCAGCTGACTTCCACAGAAAACATATCCTTGGAGCTCGTAATATCCCTTCAAACCAATTGAAGACAAGTCTTGCAGCTCTTCGCAAGGATAAGCCTGTCCTTCTTTATGAAAATCAGCGTGCGCAACGTGTTACCAATGCAGCACTTTTCTTGAAAAAACAAGGTTTCTCAGAAATCTATATCCTTTCTTACGGCTTGGATTCTTGGACAGGGAAAGTAAAAGTTGAAAAATAAGAAATGGCGGTGGGACAGAAATCGATAGACAAAGTCTCGATTTCGTAGTCCCAGCCCCGCGAGGATGATTAGGAGCTTTCTGGAGTCTAAAAGACGAACAAAAAGTTCAATCAGCAACCGCGTCAAAGTTTGATTGCTAATAAAAAGTGAGGTCGGGATCTTTTGTCCCAACCTCCTTTTTTAACCACTTTTTCTAAGAAAGTCACGAATAATTGCCAATTCTTGTGAGTTTAGATGTCGATAGTCACCTTCTTGAAGATTGTCAAAAAGGCTCCAAGGGCCAAAATGGGTGCGTTTTAGGGCAGTGACCTTGACACCAACAGAGAGGAACATTTTCTTGACCTGATGAAATTTTCCTTCCGAAATGGTGATGGTGGCTTTGCTGACGCCTGGACTTGAAGATAGAATCTCAAGTTGAGCGGGTTTACAAACAGTTCCATCAAGAAAGACAATCCCATCTTTAAACTGCTGGATGTGGTCGGATGTGAGTGGTCCATTGACCTCAACTCGATAAGTTTTATCCACATGATATTGAGGGTGGAGGAGTTGAAAACCTAGAGGACCATTATCTGTTAAGAGGAGGAGTCCTGTCGTATCTCGATCCAGACGACCGATGGCGTAGAGTTGCTCTGACTGGAGATGCTTAGGCAGTAGATCCATGACAGTTGTTAGTAACTTATCCTTGCTTGCAGTCACGACTCCATTTGGTTTATGGAGCATGAGGTAGGTGTGTTCATACCCTTGAATTCTTTTGCCTTGGAAAATCAGTTCTTGCAGTCCTGTATCAACATTCTGTGAAAGGGAAGAAGCTGCTTGTCCATCTACTAAGATTTCTTTTTTTAGAAGAGCTTGTTTCATGCCCTTACGGCTGATTTTTTCTTGGGCTAATAATCTATCTAAACGCATACCAGCCTATCTTATCACAAGTTGATTCTTTTGAAAAGAAAAGGTAAGCAAAGAAATTTTTTTTGAAAACATTTACACTTGCTTGAGTTAAGTCATTTGCCTAAAATTGTGGTATAATCGTTCAGTTAGAAAATAAATTTTTGAATATAACAGAGGAAAACATGACAAAATTAAGAGAAGATATCCGTAACGTAGCCATTATTGCCCACGTTGACCACGGAAAAACAACCCTCGTTGATGAATTGTTGAAACAATCTTCAACTCTTGATGCTCGTACAGAACTAGCTGAACGTGCTATGGACTCAAACGATATTGAAAAAGAGCGTGGAATTACCATCCTTGCTAAGAATACAGCAGTTGCCTACAACGGAACTCGTATCAATATCATGGACACACCAGGACACGCGGACTTCGGTGGAGAAGTTGAACGTATCATGAAAATGGTTGACGGTGTTGTCTTGGTAGTGGATTCTTACGAAGGGACTATGCCCCAAACTCGTTTCGTATTGAAAAAAGCTTTGGAACAAGACCTTGTCCCAATCGTTGTTATTAACAAAATCGACAAACCATCTGCTCGTCCAGCAGAAGTTGTAGATGAAGTTTTGGAACTCTTTATCGAGCTTGGTGCAGATGATGACCAACTTGATTTCCCAGTAGTTTATGCTTCAGCTATCAACGGAACATCTTCCTTGTCAGATGATCCAGCCGACCAAGAAAAGACTATGGCGCCAATCTTTGACACCATTATTGACCACATTCCAGCTCCAATCGATAACTCAGATGAGCCCCTTCAATTCCAAGTGTCTCTTCTTGATTACAATGATTTCGTTGGTCGTATCGGTATCGGACGTGTCTTCCGTGGTACTGTTAAGGTCGGAGACCAAGTTACCCTTTCTAAATTGGATGGTACAACCAAGAACTTCCGTGTTACAAAACTCTTCGGTTTCTTTGGTTTGGAGCGCCGTGAAATCCAAGAAGCTAAGGCTGGTGACTTGATTGCCGTATCAGGTATGGAAGATATCTTTGTCGGTGAAACGATTACTCCAACAGATGCAGTTGAGGCATTGCCAGTTCTTCACATCGATGAGCCAACTCTTCAAATGACCTTCTTGGTCAACAACTCACCATTTGCTGGTCGTGAAGGTAAATGGGTCACTTCCCGTAAGGTTGAAGAGCGCCTTCAAGCTGAGTTGCAAACAGACGTATCTCTTCGTGTTGAACCAACAGATTCACCAGATAAATGGACTGTTTCAGGACGTGGAGAATTGCACTTGTCAATCCTTATCGAAACCATGCGTCGTGAAGGTTATGAACTTCAAGTATCTCGTCCAGAAGTTATCGTAAAAGAAATCGACGGTGTTAAATGTGAACCATTTGAACGCGTGCAAATCGACACCCCAGAAGAATACCAAGGATCTGTTATCCAAAGCCTTTCTGAACGTAAGGGTGAAATGTTGGATATGATTTCAACTGGTAATGGTCAAACTCGTTTGGTCTTCCTTGTTCCTGCACGTGGTTTGATTGGTTACTCAACTGAGTTCTTGTCAATGACTCGTGGTTATGGTATCATGAACCACACCTTTGACCAATACTTGCCATTGATTCCAGGTGAAATTGGTGGTCGTCACCGTGGTGCCCTCGTTTCTATCGATGCTGGTAAGGCAACAACTTACTCAATCATGTCTATCGAAGAACGTGGTACTATCTTTGTCAACCCAGGTACTGAGGTTTACGAAGGAATGATCATCGGTGAAAACTCTCGTGAAAATGACTTGACAGTTAACATCACTAAGGCTAAACAAATGACCAACGTTCGTTCAGCTACTAAGGACCAAACAGCGGTTATCAAGACACCTCGTATCTTGACACTTGAAGAATCACTTGAGTTCTTGAACGACGATGAATACATGGAAGTAACACCAGAGTCTATCCGTTTGCGTAAACAAATCCTTAACAAGGCAGAGCGTGAGAAAGCAAACAAAAAGAAAAAGTCAGCTGAATAAAAGCTAGAAAGAGCAGAAAATGGTCTATTTAATCATAGGGATTTTATTACTCTTACTCTATGTATTTGCGACACCTCAAAGTATCAAGGGAACGGTCAACATTGTTATTCTAGTATTTGCTTTTGTTGCCCTATTGATTCTATTGATGTTGTCAATCTTACAAATCTTCCAACTGCCAACAGAATTCTTTATCACAGTAGCTATGCTTGCTCTCACTTTCTTTAGTTTGCGAGACATATCCTTAATGTCGGTGAAAAAGAGATAGGCAAATGGCTTTGGAGTTTTGCTAGAATTTAGTAATCATATTTATGAAACATACCACAAGTGAAGTCAGAAAATCTGATTTTACTTGTGGTTTTTTTGCTCTGTAACAAAGAAATCATATTTAATTTTCTTGATATTGACTATAAAGGTAAGTCAGAAGTGATTTCCAGTCCTGAACGAATGAAGCAATTGATGGAAGAAGCGGTAAAAGAAGAACTTGCTCAGATCAAAGCAGGAAATATCAGTCAAAAACAATACCGTTTCATTGAAACTCCTGTTCAGACGTTGAAAAAAGCTATATACAAAGCATATCTCAAGGAATCAAATGAGTTTAGAAATTCCATCTATACTTCTTAAGGGAAAGATAAGTCTATCATTAGGAGTTCATAGCAATTTTGCTACTCAGTAAGATTCACTAGTTAGCTAGGTTTAATACTCTTCGAAAATCAAATTCAAACCACGTCAGCTTCGCCTTGCCGTACTCAAGTACAGCCTGCGGCTCGCTTCCTAGTTTGCTCTTTGATTTTCATTGAGTATAAGACAGAAAAACACCTTTTGAATGGCAAGTTTTTGCGGTTCAAAAGGTGTTTTGTTTATTAAGATAAATCGCTATATTCTTTAGCATAACGCTGGTAGAAATCAACTTTCAGTTGGATAAAGTTTTCCAATTCGCGTAGGAGTTGGAGCAAGGTTGCGCGTGTTTCAAATTCTTCTCTTGTTTTTGGGAGCGTGCGATGACGAAAAACTTCAAGATAGGCTTCGATGGCAGATAGCAAATCATCGGCAGGATTGGTCTGGCTGAGTTGATCTGCAATTTTCGCAAAAAGTTGAGCAAGGATCAGGCTTTCACTTGCGGCTAGATTACAGGTATTGATTTGCTGAGCCATATTGCGAAGAATGCGACTCTGTCTCTGTCTCATTTCAAAATAGTGGATATGGTAATCGGTTTGGTGAAAAAGATGATCCGAATGGTCTAGGTAGACGAGTTTGAGCGCTTCTTCAAGGAGCTGATCCAGTTCTTCAACAAGTTGTGCACGGTTTCGGCCATCACCTTTTCCAAGGTAATATTCAAAACGAAGTAGGATATGCTTGAGTTTTTCTTCTACCTTGAGATGATAGAGATGGATTTCTTCTTGACGAGAAGGCATGTAAAGATTGACAGTCAAGGCAAAGCTAGTACCGATGAGAAATAGGAGGAGTTCATTCGCTAGTAGTTCTGGTGATGTAGACTCTTGAACTAAGAGATGACTGACCAAGACACTACTAGGGGTAATGCCAATTTCCCATCCGAATTTGTAGGCAAGAGGGACATAGAGGGCGAGATAGAGACCAAAACTCCAAATATGGTAGCCAGTTAGTTGAAAGGACAAGACGCCGATAGACAGAGCTAGCAGGGTTGAGAATAAGCGGTTTTTAGCTAGTTTTATCGTGCTTCTACGGGTATCTGATAAGCTCAAAAGGGCGATGATACCAGCAGAAACAGCCGAAGATAAATCAAGAAAGTAGGCTAGAACACAGGCCAGACAAGTGGCTAAAACAAGTTTAAAAGTACGTTGGGTGATAGACATGAGACATTTCCTAAACTGAATGATAGAAACCAGACAAAGAGGTTGGAACAAAAGATCCCGACCTCACTTTTTATTAGCAATCAAACTTTGACGCGGTAGCTGATTGAACTTTTTGTTCGTCTTTTAGACTCCAAAAAGCTCCTAATCATCCTCGCGGGGCTGGGACTACGAAATCGAGACTTTGTCTATCGATTTCTGTCCCACCGCCCTTGATTATTTTTTGCGAGCAGAAGCAAATTCGGCAACTGCTGTAAAGAGTACATCTGTTGAAGAGTTGAGGGCCGTTTCGCAAGAGTCTTGGATAACACCGATGACAAATCCTACCCCCACAACCTGCATGGCAATATCATTGGTAATACCAAAGAGGCTACAAGCGACAGGGATGAGAAGGAGTGAGCCACCCGCAATACCAGAAGCCCCACAGGCTGAGATAGCAGCAACGATACTGAGTACAAAGGCAGTTGCAAAATCAACAGAGATTCCAAGTGTATTGACTGCTGCGAGAGTTAAGATGTTGATAGTAATAGCAGCGCCAGCCATATTGATGGTTGATCCAAGTGGGATTGAGACAGAGTAAGTATCAGGATTGAGTCCAAGATCTTTACAGAGTTTCATATTGACTGGGATGTTGGCTGCAGAGCTACGTGTGAAAAAGGCGGTGACACCACTGATACGCAAGCATTTCCAGACTAGCGGATAAGGATTTCTCTTGATAAATAGAAAAGCAATCAGAGGATTGATCACTAGGGCAACGAAAACCATAGTGGCAATCAAAAGTCCGAGTAAGATTCCGTAATTTGCTAAACTCGCAATACCTTGTCCAGAGATGGTTTCGAAGACTAATCCGAGGATACCAAATGGCGCCAGGTTAATAATCCATTCGACAATTTTTGAAGTAACACTGGCCATTGTTTTGAGGAGCTCTTTACTCGTCTTGCTAGCTTCTCTCATGGCAATCCCGAAAACTACAGCCCAAGATAGAATCCCGATATAGTTAGCTTGAATAAGCGCATTGACAGGATTGTCTACGAGTTTTAGGAGGAGATTGCTAAGCACTTGACCGATACCATCTGGAGGAGAAACTTCAGTACTAGCGCTACTTAAGACAATCTCAACAGGAAAGAGAAAGCTAGCCATAACCGCCACAAGAGCCGCAGTAAAAGTTCCAAGTAAGTAGAGGAAAATGACCATTCTCATATTACTATCTTGGCCTTTTTGGTGTTGAGAAAGGGCGTTGGCAACTAGGGCGAAGACCAGGATAGGAGCAATAGCCTTAAGGCCTCCTACAAAGAGATCTCCGAGTAAACCAATTCCTGAAATATTAGGAAGTGTCAGTCCTAGGCTTCCTCCAATAAGCATACCAATCAAAATCCGTTTGATCAGGCTTGCCTTATTCCAAGCATGGATGCATTTTTTCATAACAATCTCCTTTGTTGTGTAATGTTTATGATTATAGTATAAAGATGAACTAAAATCAAGAATTTTCTGTCTATTTTTACTGTTATTTTTGAATATTTATGGAGATTCATCACTTGTAAAAGTATGGTATAATAGATAAAAGGAGTTTTCTATGAAAGAATTTATTCAAACCTACCTCAATAAGCTTGATGTTACAACGATTATTGAAAATATCTTAACTAAGTTAATTTCTCTGTTATTCCTAGTTTTACTTTTTTATATAGCTAAGAAATTGCTCCATACCATGGTGCAGAGAATTGTCAAACCTTCTCTAAAAATGTCTCGTCATGATGTTGGACGTCAGAAAACCATTTCACGTTTATTAGAGAATGTGTTTAATTATACTCTCTATTTCTTTTTACTCTATTGCATTTTGTCGATTTTAGGTTTGCCAGTCTCTAGTTTACTTGCTGGGGCTGGGATTGCTGGGGTAGCTATTGGAATGGGAGCTCAAGGTTTTCTGTCTGATGTCATCAATGGCTTTTTCATCCTTTTCGAACGGCAACTGGATGTGGGAGATGAGGTTGTTCTGACAAATGGTCCTATTACTGTATCGGGCAAGGTTGTCAGCGTCGGTATTCGAACTACTCAACTCAGAGGAGAAGACCAGGTTCTGCACTTCGTTCCCAATCGGAATATCACCGTTGTCAGCAATTTCTCTCGGACAGACCAGGTCTGAAATTCTAGCAGATTTATGATACAATAGAAAGAGTTTTGTAAAGGAGAAAAGATGGTTTTAGAAAAGCAGTTGGGCAATGGTTGTACCTGGATAGACCTTGATGTGGATAAGATTAAAAATATGGAAGATCTTTCTGACATCTATGGATTGGACAAGGAAACCATTGAGTATGCTCTGGATAGAAATGAACGAGCTCATATGGATTATAACCGTGAAACGGAGACGGTAACCTTTATTTATAATGTTCTTGATTTAGAAAAAGACAAAGAATATTATGAAGCGATTCCCATGACCTTTATCGTGGAAAAACAACGAATGATTACCATCAGCAATCACAAGAATGCTTATGTCATTGATCAGATGTCAGCTTATCTGGATAGCCATGAGTCGCTTTCTATTTACAAGTTTCTCTTTGCTGGTTTAGAGATTATCAGTAACGCTTATTATCCTGTCATTGAAGAGATGGATAAAAGTAAGGACGAAATTAGTGCCTTGCTACGTCAAACTACAACAAAGAAAAATCTCTTCGCCCTCTCTGACTTGGAGACTGGTATGGTTTACTTGACAGCAGCAGCAAAACAAAATCGACTCCTCTTGGAACATATCCAGGGCCATGCTCTTTATCGGAGATTTAATGATGTCGAACGAGAGCAGTTTGATGATGCCATGATTGAAGCCCATCAGTTGGTATCTATGACAGACTTGATTTCTCAAGTCTTGCAACAACTCTCAGCTTCTTACAACAACATCCTAAACAATAACTTGAATGATAGTTTGTCAATTTTGACTATTATCTCCGTCTTACTAGCAGTACTTGCGGTTATTACAGGTTTCTTCGGAATGAATGTTCCTCTACCATTTACAGAAGAGCCAAATGCTTGGATTTATATCTTAATGACTAGCTTGATTTTATGGGTGGCCTTATCTCAATGGCTGAAGAAAATTACTAGAAAATAAAAGATAAGGAGCTAAAATGGTGATTGAAAACTACATGCCAGACTTTGCTGTGGAAGCAGTCTATGATCTGACAGTCCCAAGCCTGCAGGCGCATGGAATCAAGGCTGTTTTGGTCGATTTGGACAATACCCTCATTGCTTGGAACAACCCTGACGGGACGCCAGAGATGAAGCAATGGCTACATGATCTTCGGGACGCGGGCATTCGCATCATTGTGGTATCAAATAACACTAAAAAACGCGTCCAACGAGCAGTTGAGAAATTTGACATTGACTATGTTTACTGGGCACTGAAGCCCTTTACTTTAGGGATTAACCGTGCCATGAAACATTTCCACTATGAAAAAGACGAAGTGGTCATGGTTGGCGACCAACTCATGACGGATATTCGGGCAGCCCACCGTGCAGGCATTCGCTCGATTTTGGTCAAACCCTTGGTCCAGCACGACTCTATTAAGACTCAGATTAACCGAGCGCGTGAGCGTCGTGTGGTGAGAAAAATCGCTGAAAAATACGGCCCTATTACTTATAAAAAAGGAATCTAATTATGGAAGAAATTCTCTGTATTGGTTGTGGAGCAATCATTCAGACGGAAGATAAGACTGGGCTTGGTTTCACACCCCAGTCAGCACTTGAAAAAGGTTTGGAGACAGGTGAAGTTTATTGTCAACGCTGTTTCCGCCTGCGCCACTACAATGAAATCACAGATGTTCAGTTGACAGACGATGATTTCCTCAAGCTCTTGCACGAGGTGGGAGACAGTGATGCTTTAGTGGTTAATGTCATTGATATCTTTGATTTTAATGGGTCTGTCATCCCAGGCTTGCCACGTTTCGTCTCGGGCAATGATGTTCTCTTGGTGGGAAATAAAAAAGATATCTTGCCCAAGTCAGTTAAGCCAGGTAAGATTAGCCAGTGGCTGATGGAACGTGCCCACGAAGAAGGTCTTCGTCCTGTGGATGTCGTCCTGACTTCGGCTCAAAACAAGCATGCCATTAAGGAAGTCATTGACAAAATCGAGCAGTATCGTAAGGGCCGTGATGTCTACGTGGTCGGTGTGACCAACGTTGGAAAATCAACCCTTATCAATGCTATTATTCAAGAAATCACGGGTGACCAGAACGTCATCACGACTTCGCGCTTCCCAGGGACAACCTTGGACAAGATTGAGATTCCGCTTGATGATGGTTCTTATATCTACGATACACCAGGGATTATCCACCGCCACCAGATGGCCCACTACTTGACGGCTAAAAACCTCAAGTATGTCAGTCCTAAAAAGGAAATCAAGCCTAAAACCTATCAGCTCAATCCTGAACAAACCCTATTTCTAGGTGGTCTCGGACGCTTTGACTTCATTGCGGGTGAAAAGCAAGGATTCACAGCTTTCTTTGATAATGAACTCAAATTGCACCGTACCAAGCTTGAAGGCGCTGGTGCTTTCTACGACAAGCACCTTGGAACCCTCCTTACACCGCCGAATAGCAAGGAAAAAGAAGATTTTCCTAAACTGGTTGAGCATGTATTTACCATTAAGGACAAGACAGACCTAGTCATCTCAGGCCTAGGGTGGATCCGTGTAACAGGCACAGCCAAAGTCGCCGTCTGGGCCCCAGAAGGCGTCGCCGTCGTCACACGCAAAGCAATTATTTAAACACAGAAAGGAAAGGGTTGTCTGAATTTGGGCGAGCATGGCGAGCCCCATAAAGAATACTTTTCGCCGTGGTGTTAGTTGGTACAAGAGCTTGTACCAACTGCGGAAAATTTGAGACCTTAGGCTCAAATTTTAGTCATGAAAGTCCAAAGGACTTTGCTGACGTCCGTAACCACTTCAGAAAAGTATAAAAAGAAACTCTTTTAAAGAAATTATGTCATTAACATCAAAACAACGTGCCTTCCTCAACAGCCAGGCACACACCCTTAAACCCATCATTCAAATCGGGAAAAATGGACTCAACGACCAAATCAAAACCAGCGTTCGTCAGGCTCTTGATGCCCGCGAATTGATCAAGGTTACTCTCTTGCAAAACACAGATGAAAATATCCACGAAGTAGCTGAAATCTTGGAAGAAGAAATTGGTGTGGATACAGTCCAAAAAATCGGACGCATCTTGATTTTGTATAAACAATCAAGCAAGAAAGAAAATCGCAAGATTTCTAAAAAAGTTAAAGAAATCTAAGAACGATACTCCCAAAAGCTGTTTTTACAGAAGAGTAAAGGAGATTAACCTATGGCAATTGAATTATTAACTCCCTTTACAAAAGTGGAGTTAGAGCCAGAAATCAAGGATAAAAAACGTAAGCAAGTTGGAATCTTAGGGGGGAATTTTAATCCTGTTCACAACGCCCACCTTATCGTGGCAGACCAAGTTCGCCAGCAGTTGGGATTGGATCAAGTTCTGCTCATGCCCGAATATCACCCCCCTCACGTAGACAAAAAGGAAACCATTTCTGAACACCACCGTCTCAAAATGCTTGAGTTAGCGATTGATGGAATCGAGGGTCTAGCTATTGAAACCATCGAGCTAGAACGTAAGGGTATTTCCTACACCTACGACACCATGAAGATTCTGACAGAGAAGAATCCAGATACCGATTATTACTTTATCATCGGTGCCGACATGGTGGACTATCTGCCTAAGTGGTACCGAATTGATGAACTGGTCGACATGGTTCAGTTTGTGGGGGTTCAGCGCCCACGCTACAAGGCAGGGACTTCCTATCCTGTTATTTGGGTGGATGTGCCTCTCATGGATATCTCGTCCAGCATGGTGCGGGACTTCCTTGCCCAAGGACGAAAACCCAACTTTCTCCTACCTCAGCCGGTGCTAGACTACATCGAGAAGGAGGGGCTCTACTGATGGCCTATCAAGACTATATCAACTGTTCCCGTGAGGCTTTGTTGGATAAAATGGCAGAGCTGCTACCTGAAAAACGCTTAACCCATTGTTTGGGTGTGGAGCGTGCAGCCATAGAACTGGCCCAGCGATTCGGTGTGGATACTGAGAAAGCAGGTCTAGCAGGTCTTCTTCATGACTATGCTAAAAAGCTGTCAGATCAGGAATTTTTAGACTTGATTGACCGATATCAGCTAGACCCTGATCTCAAAAACTGGGGCAATAATGTCTGGCATGGCATGGTTGGAATTTACAAGATTCAGGAAGATTTGGATTTGCATGATCTAGAAATCTTACGAGCTATTGAAATTCATACAGTCGGGGCTGGTCAGATGACAGATCTAGACAAAGTCATCTACGTTGCAGACTATATCGAGCATAACCGTGCCTTTCCAGGAGTGGATGTGGCGCGTGAAATTGCTGAGCTATCGCTCAATAAGGCAGTGGCCTACGAAACAGCTCGTACTGTGGAGCATCTAGCTCATCAGGGATTTCCCATCTATCCCCAAACCCTTGAAACCTATAACGCCTATGTGCACTATTTGAAAGAGGACTAAATGAAGACGGCTTTTATAATCATTGATGTTCAGAATATTTTAGTGGAAACCGGTTTTCAGACAAATAGTCTATTGGAAAAAATTTCTTATTTACAAAACCAGGCTAGAAGCAAGAATATCGAAATTATTTATGTTCAACATATTGAGGACTCTGAAGCCCAAACATCAGAAGATTGGCAGTTATCTGAGCTTTTAAGTCGAAAACCTAATGAAAAGGTCTTTCAGAAGAGGTATAACAGTATTTTCAAAGAAACTGGTTTAAAAGAATACTTGGATAAACAGGGGATTGAAAAATTAGTTTTATGTGGTATGCAGACAGAATATTGTGTGGATACCTCTGTCAAGGTTGCCTTTGAATATGGCTATCAGCTTATTATTCCAGAAGGAACTTGCACAACGTTTGATGGGAAAGACATTCCAGCAGAAACGATAAATAAATTTTATGAGGGCATTTGGGAGGGGCGCTTTGCAGATGTCCTAGATTACAAACATATTTTCTAGAAAGAGGATTAAATGAACGAAAAAGAATTACTAGAACTAGTCGTGAAAGCGGCTGATGAGAAACGCGCCGAGGATATCCTCGCACTTGATGTACAAGAATTGACCAGTGTGACAGACTATTTTGTTATCACTAGCTCTATGAACAGTCGTCAGCTGGACGCAATCGCTGATAATATCCGTGAAAAAGTTGCTGAAGCAGGCTTTAAAGGCAGCCATGTCGAAGGTGATGCAGCCGGTGGCTGGGTCTTGCTAGACCTCGGTGCTGTCGTTGTGCATATCTTTTCAGAAGAAATGCGTGCCCACTATAATCTAGAAAAACTTTGGCATGAGGCAGAGTCAGTAGACCTCTCAGAAACTCTGGCTTAGAAGATGAACTCAGTTGCAGTCAACTGGGTTTTATTTGCTTATTTTAGAAAAATTGATTGAAAGGTAAAGAGCGAGTGGTATTTGCCAGGGACGCTCTTTGTAACTTAATTATGCCTACTTATGAAACCTTTGCGGCTGTTTACGATGCAGTCATGGATGATAGTTTATACGATAAATGGACGGATTTTTCCCTCCGTCATTTGCCTAAGACTAAGGAGAGAAAGAAACTCTTGGAGCTGGCTTGTGGTACAGGAATCCAGTCCGTTCGCTTTTCTCAGGCTGGTTTTGATGTAACTGGGCTTGATTTGAGTGCGGATATGTTGAAGATTGCCGAAAAGAGAGCGGCTTCAGCCAAGCAAAAGATTGATTTTATTGAAGGTAATATGCTGGATTTATCCAAGGCTGGTAAATACGACTTTGTCACTTGTTATTCGGACTCTATCTGCTACATGCAGGACGAGGTGGAAGTAGGGGATGTCTTTAAAGAAGTCTATAATGCTCTTAATGAGGACGGAGTCTTTATCTTTGATGTCCATTCGACCTACCAGACTGATGAGGTTTTCCCAGGTTATTCTTATCATGAAAATGCGGAAGATTTTGCCATGCTTTGGGATACCTATGAGGACGATGCTCCTCACTCCATCGTGCATGAACTGACCTTCTTTGTCAAGGAGGCAGATGGTTCCTTTAGCCGTCATGATGAGGTACATGAGGAGCGTACATACGAGGTCTTGACCTATGATATTTTGCTGGAACAAGCTGGCTTCAAATCCTTCAAACTCTATGCGGATTTTGAGGATAAGGAACCGACAGAAACGAGCACCCGTTGGTTTTTTGTGGCACAGAAGTAGGAGATTACCATGACCATTACAGGTATTATTGCGGAGTTCAATCCCTTTCATAATGGCCATAAATACCTGCTGAAACAGGCAGAGGGACTGAAAATCGTTGCCATGTCTGGGAATTTCATGCAACGTGGCGAGCCGGCTATCGTTGACAAGTGGATACGAGCCCAGATGGCGCTGGAACATGGCGCGGATTTAGTTGTAGAATTGCCCTTTTTAGTCAGTGTCCAAGCGGCGGATTTTTTCGGCCAAGGTGCAGTGGCTATCTTGGCTCGTTTGGGGATTGATACCCTGGCATTTGGGACAGAAGAAGTTCTGGATTACCAAAAAATTGCAGACCTATACTCAGAACGTGGTCAAGAGATGGAGAAATTTGTGGAAAATCTGCCTGACTCCCTCTCTTATCCCCAGAAAACCCAAGCTATGTGGAAGGAATTTGCAGGTCTTGATTTTTCTGGTGATACGCCCAATCATGTCCTTGCACTTGCCTATGCTAAAGCGGTAGCAGGGCGAAACATCAAACTTCATCCAATTCAACGTCAGGGTGCTGGTTACCATTCGGTGGATAAGGATGTTGACTTTGCTTCGGCGACAGCTCTTCGTCAGAATCAAAATGATCAAGATTTCTTAGAATGCTTTATGCCTTCCGTTAACCTCTTTGAAAATGCTAGTAAGGTGAGCTGGGAAGATTATTATCCTTTGCTTCGCTATCAAATCTTGTCAAATCCAGATCTAACAGCCATCTATCAGGTCAATCAAGAAATGGCGGTGCGCATCAAGGAGGCTATTAAGACGTCACAGACTTTGGAAGAATTGGTAGAGTTAGTGGCTACCAAACGCTACACCAAGGCGCGTGTGAGACGTCTCTTGACCTATATCTTGGTGCAGGCTAGAGAAAGTGGCCTGCCAGAAGGTATTCACGTCCTTGGTTTTACCGAAAAAGGCAGACAACACCTTAAAGCTCTCAAGGAGCAGGTCAATCTCGTCAGCCGAATCGGTAAAGAGCCTTGGGATGCCATAACACAAAAGGCAGACCAAATTTATCAACTGGGACACCCTAGTATCGCAGAACAAAATTTTGGCAGAGTGCCAATCAGAATCGAATCAAACGAAGTCTACTGAAAGGTAGGCTTTTTTATATTTTTTTCGAATGAATAGTTGGGAAAGAAAAAACTTGTACAAGTTCCTGACAATTTTTTTCTTTTTGTGTATAATAGTGGAAAAGAGGTAAAACGAGGTATGGTTATGGAAGCAGTTCTTTATTCAACATTCCGAAATCATTTAAAAGACTACATGAAGAAGGTAAACGATGAGTTTGAGCCTTTGACAGTAGTCAATAAAAATCCAGATGAAGATATTGTAGTTCTATCAAAGAGCGAGTGGGATAGTATTCAGGAAACCTTGAGAGTTGCTCAGAATAAGGAACTTTCTGACAAGGTCTTGCGAGGAATGTCCCAAGTTCGTGCAGGAAGCACGCAGGTTCATGTGATTGAGGAGTAATGGATGCTACTCAAGTTTACAGAAGATGCCTGGGCGGATTATTGCTACTGGCAAACTCAAGACAAGAAAATGCTAAAAAGAATCAGCAAACTAATCAAGGATATTCAACGTGATCCATTTACAGGAATTGGGAAACCAGAACCACTCAAATATGATTACCAAGGAGCTTGGTCACGTCGCATTGACGCAGAAAATCGCTTGATTTATATGATGGATGGGGATAGCATCGCTTTCTTATCCTTTAAAGATCATTACTAAGTCTACTGAAAGGTAGACTTTTTTTTATATAAATAATCTTTTGTAGAGGTTCGTTTCAAAAATTGATAAAGTTCCTGGGATAAAAAATAGTTTTTTAGTATAATAACCGCATTATTTACCCTTGAATGCGCTTTATAACTCTTATTTTATGGTATAATGAAGAGAATTGTAAATCATAAAAACAGGGGAAGCAAATGTCTAATTTTAAAGAAAAACTACCGATATTCCAGTCGAATGATGTTCAGATTTCAAATGTAGTTAATGCAGTTTGGTCGATTGCGAATACCTTACGTGGAGCTTACCGTGCAGATAAGTATCGAGATGTCATTATTCCGATGTTTGTCTTGACTCGCTTAGAAGCCGCTTTATTGCCAACCAAAGATGAAGTAGTTGCACTTTATAAGTTAAATCCCAATACACCTGAAAAGGTTCTTGAGAACAAGTCTGGCTATAAATACTATAATACCAGTCCTTTTACGCTTGAAAACCTCCAAAATGATCCCAATTCGATTGAAGAAAATTTTATTGCCTATCTAGATGGTTACTCTTGTCGTGTGAAGGATATTATTGAAAATCTAAAGTTTAAAGAACAGGTCCACACACTTGCAAAGTCTGGACGTCTTTTTACGGTCATCAAAAAGTTCTCTCAGATTGACCTATCGCCAAGTTCTGTGGACTCTATGGTGATGGGCTATATGTTTGAGGATATTATCCGTCGCTTTTCTGAAAATGAGGAAGCTGGTTCTCACTATACACCGCGTGAAGTCATTGCTCTAATGGTCAATCTGCTCTTGATCGAAGCCGATGAAGAATTATTTGTCGATAAAAAAGAGTTGAAAATCCTAGATATGGCTGCTGGTACAGGTGGTATGCTAGCGACAGCCAAAAGTTATATCCGTAAGCTCGATACAGGAGTGACTGTCCGTCTTTTTGGTCAGGAAGTTTTACCTGAGACTTTCGGGATTGGTCGAGCGGATATGCTGATTCGTCAGGAAGATTCGGATTATTTTGTGAAGGCGGACACCCTAAAAGAACTCGATCCATTCCCAGATACAAAGATGAGTTTTGTTATTGCCAATCCTCCTTTTGGTCAATCTTGGGGCGGGAAAGATGCAGATGATGGCGTAGAAGACGCAGTTAAAAGAGACTATAAACTTTTTGAGAGTACAGAAGGTCAAAAAGGACGTTTTGTTGCGACCCCGGGAACTGGCGATGCCCAGCTACTTTTCCATCTTCATGGTTTGGCTAAACTAGAGGAAAACGGACGAGCCGCTATCATTTCAAACGGTTCACCTCTCTTTTCTGGAGGTACTTCATCTGGGGAAAGTCAGATCCGTCGTTACATCCTTGAGAATGACTTGTTGGAAGCTATTATTGCTCTTCCAGGACAGTTTTTCTACAATACAGGGATTGGGATTTATATCTGGATTTACAATAAAAACAAATCTCCTGAGCGTCAAAACAAAGTCCAATTTATCGATGCGACGGAAGAGTTTGTTCCTTTGCGTAAATCTCTGGGACAAAAACGTCGTGAGTTGTCTCAAGACAATATCCGCCAGATCCTCAAATGGTATGATGATTTCAAAGAAAATGACCATGTGAAGATCTTTGATAAGGAAGAGTTTCTTTACCGAGAATATACAGTCATGCAACCTCTGCAACGTCGTGGCTGGATTACTGAAGAAACCATTGAGAAGGCCAAAAGTGTTCCTTTCCTAGCTAAACTATTTGACGAATACCAGTATCAAGAATTGCTAGAGATGGAACCACGCTCAGCCAAAGATGAGAAAAAATTACAAGACTTCGAAGCTGGGAAGGCCAAGCAAGAAGCTATCTTGGATGCTCTTGGTAGGGGAATCACGGAAGAAAGTTATCCTAATTTTGAAATCTTTGTCCAAGTCATTAAGGACTTATTAGGGGATATCAAGGTAACGCCTGCGAATATCAATGCTTTAGCCCTAGCTATGAGTGAAATGGACAAGACAGCAGAAGTCATCCGCACTAAGAAGAAAGACAAGCCAAATGAGATTGCTGGAGGGATTGTCTATGATAAGACCACCAAGGACAGTGAAATCGTTAAGCTGACAGAGGATGTTGAAGACTACTTTGCGCGTGAGGTCTACCCACATGTACCTGATGCCCACTACTGGTTTGATGAGAAAAAGGGCTATGGAGCCGAGATTCCTTTTACCCGCTATTTCTATCAATACCAAGCACCAGAGAGTGCAGAGAAGCTCTTGGCAGAGTTCTATGACTTAGAAGCAGAACTACAGACTCTCTTGGAGGAACTCAAACATGACTAGGATGAAAGAGAGTGGTATCGACTGGATCGGACAGATACCAGAAGAGTGGGAAGTAATTAAAGTTAAATTTTTTACTTATATGAAGGGGAGAATTGGCTGGCAAGGATTAAAAGCTGATGAATTTATTGATGAAGGACCATATTTAGTTACAGGAACTGATTTTAAAAATGGTCGAGTGAACTGGGATACAGCATATCATATATCACAAAAGAGATATGAACAAGCTCCAGAAATTCAGTTAAAGCAGGGAGACTTACTAGTTACAAAAGATGGAACAGTTGGGAAACTAGCACTTATTGATGAATTGCCAGATAGTGCGTCGTTAAATAGTCATTTACTTGTACTTAGACCTTTGTTTAATAGATATGATAATCATTTTCTCTATTACGTTTTAAGCTCTCTAGAATTTAAAAATTATTTTCAAAAAGTTTCGATAGGTAGTACTATGGATTCATTGTCTCAAGAAAAAATGGGAGAATTTATTTTTGCACTACCCAACATAAATGAGCAAAATTCTATATCTAGCTACTTAGATAAGAAAACCGCCCAGTTAGATAAGGTAAAAGCCCTACTGGAGGAGCAAATTCAAAAACTTAAAGACTACCGAGCTAGCTTGATTTATGAGACCGTCACAAAAGGACTGGATAAAACAGTCCCAATGAAAGATTCAGGAATCGACTGGATTGGACAAGTGCCTCAAGGGTGGGGAGTGAAAAGATTGAAAGATTATGTAGATTTTCAAACGGGTACTACTCCACCTCAATCTATAGGTGTAAACCAAGAAAGGAAAGGTGTTCGTTGGTTTAAACCAGGAGATTTTTCAGATGAATCTATCGATTTAACTAGTGCTGAGAACTATATCACAAGCGAAATTGTTAAAAAAGAAAAATTATCAGTATTTCCTGAAAAAACAATTTTGGTTGTTGGTATTGCAAGTATTGGTAAAGTTGGTTATTCGGAGAATAGTTCGTATTCAAATCAACAAATAACGGCGTTGAAAGTCATAGGACAAATATTTCCAAAGTATCTAGCTTATTTAATGTTTTCAAGTGGTCAATATATAAGAGAGACAGCACTTTACACGATTGTACCAATTATAAATAACCAGTATCTATCTTCGCTGAAAATTGTACTACCAAATCTTGAAGAACAGGAATCAATTGTAGAATATTTAGATAGACAAATAATGCAAATAAATAAAATGATTACTATCAAGAATCAGCAAATTGAAAATATTAATAAACAACGACAAACTCTTATTTATGATTATGTGACAGGGAAAAGGAGGGTGTAAATGGTTGTAGAACGTGAATTCAAGTGCCTTTTTTATAAAGCTATTTCTGAAACAAATGCTGTTTCAAAGATTAATGCATTTTTTGCTGGAATTGTTCCTAATGTGCCACTTGCTACAGAATCTATTGGTAATCTATCGTATTATTTACGTAATGAAATTCGTAAAACAGATGAATATTTAGTTTTTACTATTGCAAAAGTTGATTTGAATCAAGATATTCAGATTGATGATATCCGGACTCAAAATAGAGATATAGTAGAAAAAGAAGATACTGAAGGAATAGCTAATGATGCCCAATTTTTATATGATTTCAAAAATAGTATCTTACTTCAGAAACGCGGTAAATCACAAACTACAATAGAAGAATTAAGAAAATTCTTAGCTATAAAGGTGGGTGTCGATTATAAAGAATTTGAATTTGTTATCATCAAGGATGAGAATACTATTAAAAATCTAAATAACATGAGACATATTCATGATGTTGTTTTCTCAATCGCAATTCCAGACAATTTATCATTATTCTCAGAACAAGTGAAAGATATTAATAGTGGTGTTGAATTTGCTAAGGAATTGTCGGCAAAAAGCATGGAAATGAGGATTAAGGGCACCAATTTAAATAAAAATAGACTGAGACGTGCAATAGATGAATTTAATTCTTATAAAGATAATCAAAATGTGACAATAAGAACTATGTCTGTCTATGGTGATTCTGAGATAATAGACTTAGTAAATCATAAGTTAAACTATTACGAAAAATATTACATAGAAGATATTGATAATGATATTATTTATGACAAACTGGAAAAAGCATACAAAGAGAAGGAAGGATATTTAAATGCTTTCAAAGATTAGGAAATACAAGGAATATTTATTTTTAATAATCTCTTTAATAGTATCAATCTATGTTTTTAATTCCCAACTTCAATTATGTGTTATTCATAATTATGTTGAATTCGTATCATCTATCCAAAATGTTTTTATTTTTATATCAGGTGTATTAGTAGCTTCATTTGGAATTACTTCATTTTTTGCAACAAATCGTTTTATAAAAAAATTAAAAAGTCTTAATTTAGATCTATTGATAATAAAAGAGCTATTTGATTTATCATTATTATCGTTTATTTTAACAATCATTCCTTCCTTTTTTCTTACTCAAGAGCCGAGTAGTACTAGTGATTTTTTACGCGTTACTATCTCTGTATATATTGGATTATTAACGTATTTTGTATTATCACTATTTAATTTAATAAAGGTATTTAGAGAAATATTGAAAATTACTATAGATTCTGAGAAAGAAAGAAGAAAAAAGACGGGAAATGCTGACATATAAGCATAGGGAAGATAAAAATTATAGTAAATATTAGAAAGTGAGAAACTATGGCAAATTTGGGCTTAAAAGAGCGCTATGATTTCCAGCAGTGGATTATCAAAGACTTAAAAGAAAAAAATGGTTATATCCAGCGGGATGCGGCCCAGTACGACCCTCGATTAGCCATGGATGTGGAACTCCTCTGGAATTTTCTGATGGAGACCCAGGAGGAGACTATGGAATATCTCCTCAAAAAACTGAGTAAGGAAACAATCACCAATCTCATCAATACAGAAATCGTCAAGGGTGGATTTTTGTTCGCCTTAAAAGAGGGTGTCTTTATTGAAAACAAGCAACTGCGCCTCCTCTATCGCAAACCTGCAACTAGTTTTAATGAAAAAGCCGTTCAGCAATACCAAGCCAATCGTTTGTCTGTGATTGAAGAAGTGGTTTATGAAGAAGATGATCGCATCGACCTTGTAATCTTTATCAATGGATTGGCCCTTTTTGCCATTGAGCTTAAGTTCAATCCAAATGGCCAATCGGTTCAGGATGCTATCAAGCAACTGAAAGGTCGCAATCCCAAGAATCGCCTCTTTCGTTTTGAACAGGGAGTCTTGGCTTCCTTTGCTGTAGATACCTTGGAAGTCTACATGACTACCCAGTTGAAAGGCCAAGAAACCTACTTCCTACCCTTTAATATGGGGAAAGGAGAAGGAGCTGATATGGGAAGTGGGAATCCACACAACCCTAATGGCGTAGATACAGAATACTTGTGGCTTGATGTATTGACCAAGGATAGTATCCTTCAGCTGATAGAGAGTTTCATCTTTTATGAAGTCGATAAGAGCAATTCTAAAAAGAAAACACTGATTTTTCCTAGGTGCCATCAGAGAAGAGCTGTCAGCCGTCTCCTAGAAGACATGAAAATCAACCACACTGACAGTAATTATCTAATTCAGCATTCAGCTGGTTCTGGTAAAACAAATACCATAGCCTGGTTAGCTCATAGTCTGGTTTCACTTCATGATGAACAAAATCAAAACATCGTGGATACAGTTTTAATCGTTACGGACCGCATCGTAGTCGACCGTCAATTACAAGAAGCTGTTAAGGAAATTTCCCATAAATATGGTGTAGTTAAGGTGATGGGAGATAAAGAAACTTCGAGCGACTTGGCAGATGCAATTGCAGGAAATACAAAAATTATTGCAACGACAATCCATAAATTCGCACAGATCAATCAGTCGGATTGGATGTCTGTAGGTAATACTGCTAACAAGAAGTTTGCTATTTTGATTGACGAAGCTCATAGTTCGACGACAGGCTCTTATATGAGTTCAGTTAGTCAGGTCTTGACTGAAACGGATACAGAAAATGGAACCATCGATGAGGTTCAGGAAGTGACGGTTGCGGATGCTATTGAGCAGGATATAGCACGTACAGGTAAGCAAGATAATGTTTCAATCATTGCCTTTACAGCGACTCCTAAGGCAACTACTCTACAGTTGTTTGGTACGACACAGTCAGATGGCTCTAAAGCTCCTTTTGATGTCTATAGTATGAAGCAAGCTATAGAGGAAGGTTTTATCCTAGATGTCTTAGATAACTACACAACTTATAAAACATACTACAGACTCAATAAAGCAGTAGAGGAAGATCCAGAGCTGAAAACTACAATTGCTAAGCGTAAGATTGCCAAGTTCTTGGAATTATATGATGAAAATATCGATCAAAAGGTTGAAATTATCATGGACCACTTTATTAGTCATGATATTATGGCAGAGTTAGGTGGTCAAGGGAAAGCCATGCTTGTGACTTCTGGTCGTGAAGCGGCAGTTAAATACCAGTTAGCCTTTGAAAAATACTTTAAAGATCACAGTATCACAAGCATTGGTACCCTGATTGCTTTCTCAGGTAAGGTTGACTATCAAGGAAGAGAATACTCTGAATCTCAGATGAATCAGTTTAAGGAAGAGCATTTGAAGGATCGCTTTAATACTGATGATTATCAAGTGCTGATTGTGGCAAATAAGTATCAGACTGGTTTTGACCAACCTAAGTTGGTTGCTATGTATGTAGATAAAAAATTGCGTGGTGTTGCGGCGGTGCAGACATTGTCTCGTCTGAATCGTATCTATAGAGGTTACAACAAGAAAACTTTTATCCTTGATTTTAAAAATACCTACGATGATATTCGTTCAGCTTTTTCTCCCTATTATCGTGAGACAATTTTAGCTGATACCATTGCTCCTAGTGATGTCTTAAAACTGGATCGGAAAATTGACGAATATGGTATTTTGGATAGCGAAGTGGTTCATGAGTTTAATCAATTTTTATATCAAGAAAAACGTTCAAGTAGAGAAAAACAAAAAATGGTTGCTTTGTTAAATCAAGGTTACGATAGAGTGAAGCGATTTGATGAGAAAAAACAACTATCTATTCGAAAAGTTATTCGTGGTTTTCTTCGGATGTATACATTCTTGATTCAAGCAACAGCTTATCAAAATGAAGTTCTCCACGAGCGATATAATTATCTTCAAAGTCTCGTAAAAATGATTGACGTTCGTTTAGGAGGGGATGACTTTACAATCGCTGATAAGATTGTCGTGGACTATATGAAACACAAGCATACTGGTTCATTCAGATCAGTTTCTGAATTAGAACATCACCCAGAATTATCTCTTCCAAAGCCAAGTACGAGTGATGTTACTGGAGAACAAGAAAAACGATTGTCTGAAATCTTGGATGAAATCAATGAACAGCTTAACTTAGATATTGACCAGCAGGTTGGCTTGAGTGGAGCAGTTTCCATTCGTGAACTGATGAAGAAGAATCCAAGGCTTAAACAATCTGCGCGTGTTAACTCCAGAGAAGATTTTGTTTTTGCTTTTGAAGAAGAGATTGATAACGCCCTGATAGAAGGGTATTCTCAGAGCCAGGATCTGTTTGGTGCCCTATTAAATAACGATTCTTTCAAGAAGAGATTGGCAAATATATTTATTGATGATGTGTTCAAGAGTTTGAAAGGTTCTGAGGAATTGTAGTTCTAAAATTCAAGATAACAACTTCAAATTAAGGTTTGTTAAAAATCAATTTTTATGGTAAAATGTATAGGAATGTAATTCATTCGGATTAACAAATTTAATGAGGTAAAAACATGGAAATCATGACAATTGCGATTGTTGTTTTTGCCGTCATCATTGGTTTAGTCATTGGATATGTCAGCATCTCAGTCAAGATGAAATCATCACAAGAGGCTGCAGAGTTGATGCTTTTAAATGCTGAACAAGAAGCAACTAATTTACGAGGACAAGCAGAGCGCGAAGCGGATTTATTACTCAATGAAGCTAAGAGCGAAAGCAAGTCTCTTAAAAAAGAAGCACTATTGGAGGCTAAAGAGGAAGCCAGAAAATACCGTGAAGAAGTGGACGCTGAATTTAAGTCAGAACGTCAAGAACTCAAGCAAATCGAAAGTCGTTTGACCGAACGTGCTAGCAGTCTTGATCGTAAAGATGATAATTTAACGAACAAAGAAAAAACACTTGAACAAAAAGAACAAAGTATTTCTGATAGAGCAAAAAACCTTGATGTACGTGAAGAACAACTAGAAGAAATTGAGAATCAAAAGCAAGCTGAACTAGAACGTATCGGAACTCTGACTCAGTCGGAAGCAAAAGACATTATCTTGGCTCAGACAGAGGAAAACTTGACTAAGGAAATTGCTAGTCGTATTCGTGAGGCTGAGCAAGAAGTTAAGGAACGTTCAGATAAGCTGGCTAAGGATATCTTGGCTCAGGCCATGCAGAGAATTGCTGGTGAGTATGTGGCTGAGTCTACCAACTCTACGGTTCATCTGCCTGATGATACCATGAAAGGTCGCATCATTGGTCGTGAAGGGCGTAACATCCGTACTTTTGAAAGTTTGACAGGGGTTGATGTCATCATTGATGATACGCCAGAAGTGGTAACCTTGTCAGGTTTTGATCCTATCCGTCGCGAGATTGCCCGTATGACTATGGAAACCTTGCTTAAGGATGGACGAATTCACCCAGCTCGTATCGAAGAGTTGGTTGAGAAAAACCGTCAAGAGATTGATAACAAGATTCGTGAATATGGTGAAGCTGCAGCCTATGAAATTGGTGCGCCGAACCTTCACCCTGACTTGATGAAGATCATGGGTCGCCTGCAGTTCCGTACTTCATACGGACAAAATGTCTTGCGTCATTCGATTGAAGTTGCTAAGTTGGCTGGTATCATGGCCAGCGAACTTGGTGAAAATGCCGCACTTGCCCGTCGTGCAGGATTCCTCCACGATATTGGTAAAGCCATTGACCGTGAGGTAGAAGGCAGCCACGTTGAGATTGGTACAGAATTGGCTCGCAAGTACAAGGAGCATCCAGTTGTGATTAACACGATTGCCAGTCACCACGGAGATGTGGAACCTGAAAGTGTGATTGCAGTTATCGTTGCTGCAGCGGATGCCTTAAGCGCAGCCCGTCCAGGAGCTCGTAGTGAGTCACTCGAAAGCTACATCAAACGTCTCCATGATCTTGAAGAAATTGCTAATAGCTTTGAAGGTGTTCAAAACAGCTTTGCCCTTCAAGCTGGTCGCGAAATCCGCATTATGGTAAATCCAGGTCAAATCAAGGACGACAAGGTCACAATCTTGGCTCACAAAGTTCGTGAGAAAATCGAAAACAATCTCGATTACCCAGGAAATATCAAGGTAACCGTGATTCGTGAACTTCGTGCAGTTGATTATGCAAAATAAATAAGAAAGAGCAGTTGAAAAATTACTGCTTTTTTGTTACACTAGATAGAAAGATTGTAGCGAGCAGAAATGGCTTTAGATATATAGTCTTACAGAAATTTTCAAGTCATTTCACAAACTATCCAAAGGAGACATCATGGCAGACCGAGGCTTACTAATCGTTTTTTCAGGTCCTTCTGGAGTTGGAAAAGGAACGGTTAGACGAGAAATTTTTGAGAGTTCTGAAAATCAATTTCAATATTCTGTATCTATGACAACGCGGGCACAACGTCCAGGTGAAGTAGATGGTGTTGATTATTTCTTCCGTACACGGGAAGAATTTGAAGAATTGATCCGTCAAGGGCAGATGTTAGAGTATGCAGAGTATGTGGGTAACTACTATGGAACTCCTCTGACTTATGTTAATGAAACGCTTGATAAGGGAATCGATGTCTTTCTTGAAATTGAAGTACAGGGAGCTCTTCAGGTCAAGAAAAAAGTTCCAGATGCGGTCTTTATCTTTTTGACACCGCCAGATTTGGAAGAATTGCAAGACCGTCTCGTAGGCCGTGGTACAGATAGTGCAGAAGTGATTGCTCAGCGTATCGAAAAAGCTAAAGAAGAAATTGCTTTGATGCGTGAGTATGACTACGCTATTGTCAATGACCATGTTCCTCTTGCTGCAGAACGTGTCAAACGTGTCATTGAAGCTGAACATTTCCGTGTAGACCGCGTGATTGGTCATTATCAGGATATGCTACCAAAGTCTCCGACTATTCGATAAAATTTAGAAAACAGGTACAAACAAATGATGCTTAAACCCTCTATTGATACCTTGCTTGATAAGGTACCATCAAAATATTCACTTGTCATCTTGGAAGCAAAGCGTGCTCATGAATTAGAAGCTGGAGCACCTGCAACTCAAGAATTCAAATCTGAGAAATCTACTCTTCGTGCCTTGGAAGAAATTGAATCAGGGAATGTAACCATCCATCCAGATCCAGAAGGAAAACGCGAAGCTGTTCGTCGTCGTATCGAAGAAGAAAGACGATTGAAAGAAGAAGAAGAAAAGAAAATTAAAGAGCAAATCGCAAAAGAAAAAGAAGAAGGTGAAAAAATTTAAGGTTGGGGGGACTCAATCTTATTTTTTCTATTGCAAGAATACTCAATCAATTGAAACGATTTAAGAGGAGAAGGAGGTGAGGATATGGCTATTGCAAAAATCATTGTGTATGTTCCCTTGATGCAGACAGACCAGCCCTATAGCTACAAGATTCCAGAAGAATTTGAGGAAATGTTGGAAGTTGGCATGCGAGTTCATGTACCTTTTGGGAAGGCCAATCGCTTGATTCAGGGAATTGTTCTTGGGTTGGAGTCTCAATCTGATGCAGATGTGGCAGACGAGAACTTAAAAGAAATTGCCGAGGTGCTGGACTTTTCTCCTGTCTTAACGGAGGAACAACTCTGGTTGGCTGAAGAACTACGTAAGTCAGTTTTTTCATACAAGATTTCTATTCTAAAAGCTATGCTTCCGGGATTTTTGAACTCTAGCTATGATAAGATCCTCTATCCTCTGGAAGGCTTGATTCAGAAAGACAGAGACCGTTTGTTTGGTTCGCAGGAATCGCTAGCTTTTTCATCACTTGACCTAGAAAAGCAGGCTGAGATGATGCGATTGACTCGAAAAGGGCTTTTAAAACTAGAGTACCAGGCTGTGGATCAGAAGAAAGTTAAGACTCAGTCTTGGGTTGAAGTTCATCTTGAACAGTTAGAAAAGCTAGAAATCTCAAATCGTGCTAAGAAGAAATTGGAATTGCGAGAGTATTTGTTAGCTCATCCTGAAACAGTTCCTTTGGCTGATTTGTTAGAACATTACTCACGCGAACAAGTCAATTTCTTTGTGGAACATGGTGCTATCACCATCGTGCAAAAGGAAGTCCAACGTTCAGCGGCTTATTTTGAAGGCATTGAGGCTAGCCAATCCTTAGAGTTAAATCCAGAACAAAAAGAAGCCTGTGAGGCGGTTGTTGGAGCGATTGGGAAAAAACATCCTCCATTTCTTTTACAAGGAATCACTGGAAGTGGGAAAACGGAGGTTTACTTGCAGATTATCCAAGGGGCCTTGGATATGGGAAAAACAGCGATTGTTCTAGTCCCAGAAATCTCTCTGACACCTCAAATGACAGAGCGTTTTATTGCTCGTTTTGGCGATAAAGTAGCCATTCTCCACTCGGGTTTGTCCAATGGTGAAAAGTATGATGAATGGCGCAAGGTGGAGCGTGGAGAAGCCCAGGTAGTTGTTGGTGCTAGATCTGCCGTTTTTGCACCTTTGAAAAATCTAGGGGTTATCATTATCGATGAAGAGCATGAGGCCAGCTACAAGCAAGACAGCAATCCTCGTTATCATGCTAGAGATGTGGCTCTTTTACGTGCCCAGTACAATCAAGCGGCTTTAGTCCTTGGTTCTGCGACACCGAGTTTAGAGAGTCGTGCGCGTGCTGGCAAAGGCGTTTATCAACATCTGCGCCTGACACAACGTGCCAATCCTTTAGCAAGTATTCCTGAAGTTCAACTCATTGACTTCCGTGATTACATCGGGCAAAATGAAACGTCAAACTTTACACCACCACTGATTGAGGCGATTCAAGATCGACTTGATAAAAAAGAGCAAGTGGTTCTCATGCTCAACCGCCGTGGTTACTCTAGCTTTGTCATGTGCCGGGAATGTGGGACCGTGGATACCTGTCCCAACTGCGATATTTCTCTGACACTGCATATGGATACTAAGACTATGAACTGTCATTATTGTGGTTTTACGAAGGAAATTCCTCATGTCTGTCCAAACTGTCAGAGTCGTAGTATTCGATACTATGGAACGGGAACTCAAAAGGCCTATGATGAGCTAGCAGAACTCTTTCCAGAAGCACGCATTCTACGCATGGATGTGGATACAACTCGTAAAAAGGGCAGTCACCAAGCTTTACTTGAGCAGTTTGGCAAAGGGGAGGCAGATATCCTGTTGGGAACTCAGATGATTGCCAAGGGCTTGGATTTTCCAAATGTGACCTTGGTTGGTGTTCTCAATGCGGACACAGCCTTGAATCTGCCTGATTTTCGTTCTTCTGAGAGAACCTTCCAACTCTTGACCCAGGTAGCAGGCCGTGCCGGTCGAGCTGAAAAGGCAGGTCAGGTCTTGATTCAGTCCTATAATCCTCAGCATTATGCCATTCGATTCGCCAAGGATCAGGATTACGAAGGTTTCTATGCCTATGAAATGGGCATCAGACGTCAGTTGGGTTATCCACCTTATTATTTCACTATTGGAATCACCTTATCTCATAAAAAAGAAGAAGAGGTTCTTAGACGTGCTTATCAAGTCATGGAAATTTTGCGATCAGGTTTATCGGATGCTTGTATCATCCTTGGACCAACACCAAAACCTATCGCTCGGACTCATAACCTCTATCATTACCAGATTTTAATTAAATATCGTTTAGAAGATGAGCTAGGTCCAACCCTTAACCAGGTCTTGGCCTTGACACAAGAACGGGAAAATAGCGAACTTCGTCTCAGTATTGACCACGAACCGCAACAATTTTTGTAAGAAGGAGAAGATATGACAAAACTAATATTTATGGGAACACCTGACTTTTCAGCGACCGTTTTGAAGGGACTTTTGTCAGATAATCGCTATGAGATTCTAGCGGTTGTAACTCAGCCAGATCGTGCGGTCGGCCGTAAAAAAGTTATCCAGGAAACCCCAGTAAAACAAGCAGCCAAAGAGGCAGGCCTACCTATCTACCAACCAGAAAAATTATCGGGTAGTCCAGAAATGGAAGCTATCATGAATTTGGGTGCTGACGGGATTGTGACTGCAGCTTTTGGACAATTTCTCCCAAGTAAACTCCTTGATAGCATGGATTTTGCAGTCAATGTTCATGCTTCACTCCTTCCTAAACATCGTGGTGGTGCTCCTATCCATTATGCCTTGATTCAGGGTGATGAGGAGGCAGGAGTAACCATTATGGAAATGGTCAAAGAGATGGATGCAGGAGATATGATTTCCCGTCGTAGTATCCCAATTACTGATGAGGACAATGTAGGAACCTTGTTTGAGAAATTGGCGGTTGTTGGTCGTGATCTGCTTTTGGATACTTTGCCTGCATACATTGCTGGCGAGATTCAGCCAGAACCACAGGACCCAAGCCAGGTTACATTTTCGCCTAATATCAAACCTGAGGAAGAAAAATTGAACTGGAACAAGACCAATCGTCAACTCTTTAACCAAATCCGTGGGATGAATCCTTGGCCAGTTGCTCATACTTTTCTAAAGGGCGAACGCTTCAAAATCTATGAAGCACTCCCTGTAGAAGGTCATGGAACTCCAGGTGAGATTCTTTCCATCGGTAAGAAGGAATTGATTGTCGCAACAGCAGAAGGGGCTCTATCTCTCAAACAGGTTCAACCAGCAGGAAAACCTAAGATGGACATTGCTTCCTTCCTAAACGGTGTGGGACGAACTTTGGTAGTAGGAGAACGATTTGGTGACTAAAGTAGAAACGGCTAGAAGTTTAGCCCTAGAGGTGTTGGAGGATGTCTTTATCCAACAAGCTTACTCCAATATCGCCTTAAATAAACACTTAAAAGCAAGTCAGCTATCTCTGACAGATAAGAGCTTGGTGACAGAGCTTGTTTACGGAACTGTAGATCGAAAACTCACGCTAGAGTGGTACCTGTCTCACTTTATTGAGGATAGAGATAAGCTAGATAGCTGGCTCTATGTTCTGCTTCTCATGAGCGTCTATCAACTCCAATACTTGGATAAGCTTCCTGACCATGCAGTGGTCAATGAGGCAGTGGAAATTGCAAAATCTCGTAAGAAGGGTAGTGAAAAACTGGTCAATGCTGTTCTTCGTCGTATTTTGCGTGAGGGCTTGCCAGATATTGCCAGTATCAAGCGTAAAAATAAGCGTGATTCCATTGCCTACTCTTTACCAGTTTGGTTGATTTCGAAGCTCAAGGAAGAGTATGGTGAAGAGAGAGCGCAAGCGATTTTTGAAAGTCTTTTGCAACGCAATAAAGCCAGTATCCGTGTGACAGCTTTGAGTCGAAAAGAACAGATTAAAGCTCTGCTTGGTGCAAGTGATTCTCTTTTATCTCCTGCTGGTCTGGTCAAGGAGCAGGGGCATTTTGCTGGTCACGCTTTGTTTGCTGAAGGGGCTATTACTATCCAGGATGAGTCTAGTCAGTTGGTTGCGCCAACATTGGATTTGCAAGGAGATGAGCAGGTTTTGGATGCCTGTGCAGCCCCAGGTGGGAAAACAGCCCATATGGCATCTTATTTGACGACAGGTCAGGTAACGGCTCTAGATCTCTATGATCATAAACTCAATTTGATTCAAGAAAATGCTCAGCGTTTAGGTGTAGCAGACCGTGTCCAAACGCAAAAATTGGATGCCAGAAAGGTGCATGAGTTTTTTGGCAAGGACCAATTTGATAAGATTTTAGTAGACGCTCCTTGTTCAGGGATTGGTCTATTGCGTCGAAAACCAGATATCAAATACAATAAAGAAACGGCAGATTTCGCGTCATTACAGGAAATTCAGCTGGAAATATTAGGTAGTGTTTGTCAAACACTACGAAAAGGTGGTATAATAACCTATAGTACCTGCACTATTGTCTCGGAAGAGAACTTTCAAGTGGTTCAAGCATTTTTAGAAAGTCATCCTGAGTTTGAGCAGGTTAAACTAGAACACGAATGCAAGGATATTCTAAAAGATGGCTGTATCCTTATTACTCCGGAATTATACGGAAGTGATGGATTCTTTATTAGCCAATTTCGTAAGATATCCAATTAGGAAGGAACTGACACAATGGAGATTTCATTATTAACAGATGTGGGTCAGAAGCGTACAAATAATCAAGACTATGTCAATCTTTTTGTCAACCGAGCAGGTTGTACAATGATTCTCTTGGCTGACGGAATGGGAGGTCATCGCGCAGGAAATATTGCGAGTGAGATGGCAGTAACGGATTTAGGCGTTGCCTGGGTAGATACTCAGATAGATACCGTGAATGAAGTTCGCGAATGGTTTGCAGAACATCTAGAGATTGAAAATCAAAAGATTTATCAACTAGGACGAGATGAAGCCTACAAGGGAATGGGGACAACCCTCGAAGCTCTTGCGGTTATCGGAAATCAGGCAATTTATGCCCATATCGGAGATTCTAGAATCGGTCTCATTCGAGGGGAAGAGTACCGTCAACTGACAAGTGATCATTCCTTGGTTAACGAATTGCTCAAGGCAGGTCAACTGACACCAGAAGAGGCAGAAGCGCATCCACAAAAAAATATTATCACCCAATCTATCGGACAAAAAGACGAAATTCAACCTGACTTAGGAATTGTCAGCTTGGAAGCAGGAGACTATCTCTTGCTCAATAGCGATGGTCTGACAAATATGATTTCAGCTAGTGAAATCTGTGATATTGTCACAAGTGATATCTCACTTGATGATAAAGCGGCGACCTTGATTCGTTTTGCTAACAATGCTGGTGGACTTGATAATATTACAGTTGCCCTTGTTTCGATTGAGGAGGAGGCGGCACAATGATCCAGATCGGCAAGATTTTTGCCGGGCGGTATCGGATTGTCAAACAAATTGGCCGTGGAGGTATGGCAGATGTCTACCTGGCCAAGGATTTGATTTTAGACGGGGAAGAGGTAGCTGTAAAGGTCTTGAGGACTAACTACCAGACTGACCCGATTGCTGTTGCTCGTTTTCAGCGTGAAGCGCGTGCAATGGCTGACTTAGATCATCCCCATATCGTTCGGATAACGGATATCGGCGAAGAGGACGGTCAACAGTACCTGGCTATGGAATATGTAGCCGGTCTTGATCTCAAGCGCTATATCAAAGAACACTATCCCCTATCAAATGAAGAAGCTGTCCGTATCATGGGTCAGATTCTCTTAGCTATGCGCTTGGCGCACACTAAAGGTATTGTCCATCGTGACTTAAAACCTCAAAACATTCTTTTAACTCCGGATGGGACGGCCAAGGTAACTGACTTTGGAATTGCCGTAGCCTTTGCAGAGACCAGTCTGACTCAGACTAACTCTATGTTGGGTTCGGTTCACTACTTGTCACCTGAGCAGGCTCGCGGTTCTAAAGCAACGTTCCAAAGTGACATATATGCCATGGGGATTATCTTCTATGAAATGCTGACAGGACATATCCCTTATGATGGCGATAGTGCAGTAACCATCGCCCTCCAGCATTTCCAGAAACCACTGCCGTCAGTCATCGCTGAAAACCCATCTGTTCCCCAAGCTTTGGAGAATGTGGTTATCAAGGCAACGGCTAAGAAATTGACTGATCGATACCAGTCTGTTTCAGAGATGTATGTGGATTTATCCAGTAGTTTGTCTTATAATCGTAGAAATGAAGCCAAACGTGTTTTTGATGATGCTAGTAAGGCAGATACCAAGACCTTGCCAAAAGTTCCTCAGACAACCTTAACATCAATCCCTAAGGTTCAACCACAGCCAGAAGTTTCTCAGACTGCTAAAGTTGCTCCAGAGCTTGCTACGAAAGAGCCACTGGAAAAACCAGTGAAAAAACGTCGCTTTAAGGCGCGCTATCTAGTTCTTTTGGCGAGCTTCGTACTGGTCCTTGCTTCCCTTGTCTGGATTCTATCCAGAACACCAGCTACTGTTGAGATTCCAAAAGTTGCAGGTCAAACTGTTGCTGAAGCTAAGGAAAACTTGAAAAAAGCGAATTTTGAAATTGGTGAGGAAAAAACGGAAGCTAGTGATACCGTAGAGGAAGGTCGGGTCATCCGAACAGATCCAGATGCTGGCTCAGCTCGCAAAGAAGGAACTAAAGTTAATCTCATTATCTCGTCAGGGCAACAATCCTTCAAGCTTGGAAATTATGTTGGTCGTAAATCTACAGATGTCATAGCAGAATTGAAAGGGAAAAAGGTTCCTGAAAATCTGATTAAGATTGAAGAAGAAGAGTCCAGTGAATCAGAACCAGGTGTGGTTTTAAAACAGAGCTTAGCAGAAGGTACGACTTATGATCTTACCAAGGCAACTTCTATCGTTTTGACTGTTGCTAAAAAGGTGACAACCGTGACCATGCCAAGTTATATTGGCTCAAGTCTTGAATTTACAAAGAATAACTTAATTCAAATTGTTGGTGTCAAGGAAGCTAATATCGAAGTCGTAGAGGTTTCGACAGCACCTGAGGGCACTGCTGAAGGAACTGTTGTCGATCAAAGTCCAAAACTAGGTGAGAAAGTTGATCTAAGTACGACACGTATAAAGATTTCTATTTATAAACCAAAAACCCCACCACCTTCTTCTTCTTTTTCTTCGGTTCCGTATTCGAGCCAGCGTAACACTAACAGAGTAGATAATACAGTGCCATCACAAAGTCAATCGACTCCATCTTCGTCAACACATAATCAAACAGACGAACATAACACAGATAATTAATCAATCTTTGTCACAGTTTTTGTGACAAAGATTTTTTTTCCTTCAAATTTGTGATAAAATAAAAGAAGCATATCAAGGAGGGGAACATGGACGAATCAAAAAAACTGAATGCAGTTATTGATGTCATTATGCTTGCAGGAACGATTCTGCTTCGAAATGGCTCTGAAATCCATCGTGTCGAGGATACTATGATTCGTATTGCGCACTCGCAAGGTATTATGGATTGCAATGTTCTAGCCATGCCTGCAGCCATTTTCTTTTCCATTGAAAACACCAATATCTCGCGCATGAAGCGGGTTACTTCCTCTTTCTATAATATTGAAAAGGTTTGTGATGTTAATCAGATTTCACGTCAGATCGTGGCTGGTCAGCTTGATTTGGAGGAGGCATTCATTCAGTTAAAGGAATTAAATGCAAAAGCTTCTCCCTATACCAAGATCCAGTTAACGGTGGCAGCGACCCTCAGTGCTCCTTTCTTTTCAATCATGTTTGGGGGAAATCCTTACGATGCGATTGGGGCAGGAGTGGCGACCTTGTTTGCCTTTACCTGTTCGCTCTATGTAGAAAAATTTATCCGTATTCCCTTTATGACAGCTTTTGCAGGGGCTTTCGTCTTTGGCTTGATTGCACAATTCTGGGCGCGTTATTCAGGTTTACCATCGACAGCTGATTTGGTTATCGCTGGTGCTGTTATGCCCTTTGTGCCAGGGATTGCCTTGACCAATGCTGTAAGAGATATTATGACCAACCACATCAACTCTGGTATGAGCAAGATGTTTGAATCCTTGCTGATTACCCTAGCTTTAGGGGCTGGAACATCAGTCGCCCTCGTACTAATGAACTAATATGACACTAACAACATTTTTATTGCAAGCTCTTGCGAGTTTGCTTGCCATTATCACGTTTTTAATCGTTTTAAATGTCCAACGTTCCATGCTTATTCCCGGCGGTGTTTTGGGAATGTTTATCTGGCTACTTTATTTGCTCCTCAAGGAGCCGACGAATGTTATTACGGCGACCTTTATTGCGGCTGTGATTGGTTCTTGTCTTAGTCAGATCATGAGTATTATCTATAAAACACCAGCAGTTGTCTTTGCTCTTGCTACCTTGGCGCCTCTAGTGCCAGGTTATCTGTCCTATCGGACAACTTCTTTCTTTGTGACAGGCGACTTCAGCCACGCCATTTCTAGTGCCATGTTAGTCATGATGTTGGCTCTCGTTATCTCCATTGGAATGGCAAGTGGAACAGTTTTGTTGAAATTGTATCATTATCTCAAAAAGAATCGAGCTAGCTAAGACTCGATTTTTTTGTGCTGATCGGATTATGCTAGGACCTTGCTTGATTAAAGCAGGTTGCTTAAATTTATGAGTGAACTTGATTTGGGGAATCAAGTCTTTTTTCGCTCATTTGACCTCAATTGTGATAAAATAGAGGTGAACGATTTTTTACAATGAATGATAAAAATAGAGGTAAATATGACAATCGGTATTGATAAGATTGGTTTTGCGACCAGTCAATACGTTTTGAAATTACAAGATTTAGCAGAAACCCGAGGAATTGATCCTGAAAAATTGAGTAAAGGACTCCTTTTAAAAGAATTGAGTATCGCTCCTTTAACAGAGGATATTGTTACCTTGGCTGCTAGTGCAGGAAATTCTATCCTGACTGAAGAAGATAAGCAAGAGATTGATATGGTTATCGTAGCTACAGAGTCTGGGATTGACCAGAGTAAAGCTGCAGCTGTCTTTGTACACGGCTTGCTTGGAATTCAACCTTTTGCTCGTAGTTTTGAAATCAAGGAAGCTTGCTATGGTGCAACAGCGGCCCTTCACTATGCTAAGTTACACGTAGAAAATTCTCCAAAATCAAAAGTTTTGGTACTAGCCAGTGATATTGCAAGGTATGGTGTTGAAACTCCTGGAGAACCAACTCAAGGTGCAGGCTGTGTTGCTATGCTGATTAGCCAGAATCCACGTGTCATGGCTTTCAACAACGATAATGTTGCGCAGACTCGTGATATTATGGACTTCTGGCGTCCAAATTACTCGACAACACCATTTGTAAATGGGGTTTACTCAACGCAGCAATATCTTGATAGCTTAAAAACGACTTGGGAAGAGTACCAAAAGCGTTATGATTGCGACTTGAATGATTTTGAAGCTATTTGTTTCCATTTGCCATATCCAAAGCTAGCTCTCAAGGGATTGAAAAAAATCCTAGACAAATCCTTGCCTCAAGAGAAGAAGGACTTGCTTCAAAAGCACTTTGATGAATCTATTATTTATAGCCAAAAAGTTGGAAATATCTATACAGGTTCACTCTTCTTAGGTCTCTTGTCTCTTCTTGAAAATTCTGATAGTCTCAAAGCAGGTGATAAGATTGCCCTCTACAGCTATGGTAGTGGTGCTGTATCTGAGTTCTTTAGTGTGGAATTGGTTGAAGGCTATGAAAAACAATTGCAGAATAATCGCTTAGACTTGCTAGATCAACGTCAAGCTTTGAGTGTTGCTGACTATGAACGAATCTTCTTTGAAGAAGCAAACTTAGATGAGTCTGGTTCTGCAATTATGTCAGGCTATGAAGGACAAGACTATGCTCTGGTTGAGATTGTAGACCACCAACGTCGCTACAGCAAGGTTGAAAAATAATGAAAAAAAATTGGAATGGATTTGCTAAAAAATCAATTCAAGAGCGCCTAGAGCTAGTTAAGTCTCAGGCGCTTACTACTATTGAAGCTCAAGAAAGTCTTGCGCAAAATGAAAATCTCAGTCTAGCAGTTGCGGACCAATTGAGTGAAAATGTGGTAGGAACCTTCTCGCTTCCTTACTCAGTAGTTCCAGAAGTTCTGGTAAATGGTCAGGAGTATACCGTTCCCTATGTGACCGAAGAACCATCTGTTGTTGCTGCAGCTAGTTTTGCAAGCAAAATTATCAAAAGAGCAGGCGGTTTTACTGCTCAGGTTCACCAACGCCAAATGATCGGTCAAGTGGCTCTCTATCAAGTCCCAGATAGGGACCAAGCTCGTCAGGCTATTCTGAGTCAAAAGTCGGAACTGATGGAACTGGCAAATCAAGCCTATCCCTCTATTGTCAAACGTGGTGGTGGAGCCAGAGAGCTAACAGTTGAAAAAATTTTTGGTGAGGCTGACTTTTTAGTGGTTTACCTCCATGTGGATACCCAGGAAGCCATGGGCGCCAATATGCTCAATACCATGCTTGAGGCCCTAAAACCTAGTATAGAGGCTCTAAGTCAAGGGCAAAGTTTAATGGGAATCTTATCCAACTACGCCACAGATTCTCTAGTAACTGCAACTTGTCGTATCGCCTTTCGTTATTTGAGTCGCCAGAAGGATGAAGCGCGTGAACTAGCAGAAAAAATGGTTTTAGCCAGCCAGTTTGCTCAAGCAGATCCTTATCGAGCAGCTACTCACAATAAGGGAATCTTTAACGGAATTGATGCTCTCTTGATTGCGACAGGAAATGATTGGCGTGCCATTGAAGCGGGAGCTCATGCCTATGCCAGTCATGATGGTGCCTATCGAGGTCTTAGTCGTTGGACTATGGATTTGGAAACCGAAGAACTAATTGGAGAGATGACCATGCCGATGCCAGTTGCTACCAAGGGTGGATCAATTGGTCTTAATCCTCGTGTAGTTCTTAGCCATGAGTTGCTAGGTCATCCATCAGCTAAGGAATTGGCCCAAATTATCGTTTCGATTGGTCTTGCACAAAACTTTGCAGCTCTTAAAGCTCTTGTCAGCACAGGGATTCAGCATGGACATATGAAACTACAAGCAAAATCCTTGGCTCTTCTAGCAGGAGCCACAGAGGCTGAAGTACCTAAGTTGGTAGAAAGCTTGATTGCTGAAAAAACTTTTAATTTAGAAAAAGCCCAAACTCTTTTGAAAAACTTAAGATCATAAGAAAAACTCAGACGAAACTAGTCTGAGTTTTTTGTGCTTAAATACTTTTACCTGGTAAGAGGCTGACTGGCAAGAAATAACCAGTAGTAGCAACCTCTTTGCCTTCAATTTTTTGTAAGAGCAAATCAACTGTTAGGCGAGCAATTTCTTCTAAAGGTTGTTTAATGGTAGTAAGGTGAGGATAGAAATTCTCGATAAAATAAGTTCCGTCGTATCCAATAACCTTAAGTTGTTCTGGAACAGAAATACCAAGTTCCTGAGCGATCTTCATCACCAAGATGGCTGTCAAATCATCCGACGCGAAAATAGCATCTGGTTTTTGTTTGGTTAGGATATTTTTGATTTCCATTTCCTTGCGGAGGGGTGAAAAGTCACTGGAAATATTGATAATGGGAGCTTTTGGGAAGATAGAAGCAAATCCTGCATGGCGAAGTCCAGTTGGTGAATTGGAGTTGTCATTACCTGTAATCATAATGACAGACTTAGCTCCAGTTTTGGCTAAGGTTTGAGCTGCAAGAACACCACCAGCATAGTTATCAGAGGAAACGACAGGAATGTCTGGTGATAGGTTACGGTCAAAAGAAATAATTGGAGCCGTTACGCGATTGTAGTCTTCAATCCCTAAGTTATGGCTACCAGAGATAATGCCGTCCACTTGGTTGGCTTCTAGCATTTCAAGATATTCACGTTCTTTTTCCGAATCGTGCTCACTGTTACAGATGATCGTCTTGTAGCCTTTTTTGAAGAGTTCGTGTTCCAATTTGTCAATCAATTCAGCATAGAACACATGGCTGATTTTTGGGAAAATCAACCCAATTAATTTAGCTGATTTCCCTTGGAGGCTACGAGCAAGGTTGTTAGGCTTGTAACCCAATTCACGCATGGCATCCTTAACCTTTTGAATGGTTTTTTCAGACAGATAACCTTTTTTATTGATAACACGTGAAACAGTAGTAGGGCTGACGCCAGCTAATTTTGCGACATCAGTTAGTTTTGCGACCATATTCTAATTCGTAGTATGTTCCAGTTGGGTTTCCAGATTTAATGAGAATTCCATTTTGATCTGCATGCGGGAATACACGACCAGAAAATACTTTTTCTCCTTTATTGATGAAAATTTCAAAGACTGAGTTGTCGATGAAGATATTGACAGTAGTTGCTTGATTAGTAATTGAGCAAGAGCGAGTAGTTCCAAACTCTTGAGCATATTGTTCTCCGGCTTGACTGCGGTCAACAGTAACTTGACCATTGACAAGGTCAAAATTAATAGAGAGTCCCTTGCCATCCTTATCAGCAAGAAGAACGATTTCACTTTGGATATCGGCTTCTAGGTTAAGCTCAAGTTCGTAGCTATTCTTAGTTTCAGAACGATTTGAAAATTCCTCTTTTGAAGCACGGAGGTCCTTGATGGCTGCAACAGGGTACTGATAGAGTTTGCCATCCTTGATTGTAAGTTCTTTGACCAATGAAAAAGTTCCTTGATGGTCAAAACGGTCAGATGGATAAGACACATCTGGCAAACCAAGCCAACTTACTGCTAAGGCACGTCCATCAGGAGCATTGAAGGCCTGAGTGGCATATGCTTCGAAACCATAGTCTAGATTGTGTAGTTCAGACACATCTACCATACGTGCATTTTCAGGATCGAAGGAAGCACCAATTTTATACATATTTGGATAGATATTGTCATAGTCAAGAACCTTTTTATCCAAACCTTGTGGACAGTAGAGAAGAACTGGCTGTTCCCCAACAAAGACAAGATTTGGGCACTCCATCATATAGGCAGTACGGTCATTGTTGAAGTCCAAATCACCAACTTCTTGCCAGTTTGTATAATCGTTATCGACAGCTTTGTAGAGACGGACAAATCCTTTTTTCTCCAAGTCTTGTCCACCAACGATTGCGTAGTATTGTCCTTTAAAGTTGAAAATCTGTGGATCACGGAAGTGGTCAGTAGCATCAGCTGGTTGATCAATCAAGATTTTATCAATCTTTTCGATTTTTCCATCTTTATTCATCAAAGCACCGATTTGATAAGGGTGACGTATCCAATTTTCGTCACGAACATTTCCGGTATAAAATAGGAATAGTTGGTCACCAAACTGCATAGCAGATCCAGAGTAAGCACCGTGGCTGTCAAGTGGAGTATCAGGTAAGATTTTAACGCCTGTTTCAGTAAAGTGCACCAAATCATCACTCTCAAGTTGAACCCAAGATTTCAAGCCGTGGGCTGCTCCAAAGGGGAAGTTTTGGTAAAAGACAATCCACTTACCATCAAAATAAGAAAAACCGTTTGGATCGTTGAGAAGTCCTTCCTTTGGTTCAATGTGATAGCTGACATGCCATGGGGATTGTGCCATCTTTTCTTGGATTTCTTTTCTTTCTTCTTGTGTCCAATCTTCATAACGTCTGTAACGACGTTCAGTAGTCCATTCCATTTATATTCCCTCCATAAATTCTACTATCTTTATAGTAAACGTTTCCTTATAAAAAAGCAAGTCTTTTATTATAAAATTAAGAAAAAAATGTCAAACGATTGACAGAATACTGAGGTGGAATTTTATGAAAAATAATGAAATTATGAAAGTTTTTGAAAACAAATGAGCAAAAATCTCCCAAAAATAAGTGTTTTACAGCTATTATAAGTTTTAAAATAGCAAAAACAATCAAAAATAAAAATTAGCAAAATTTTTTCTGCAAAACGCTTGACATATTTTTAAAACGTGATAGAATAATATTCGTAGGGCGGATAAAATCGCTTTCAAACAAGAAAAATTTTTATAAGGAGATTTTTGCAAATGACCAATACAGAAATTGCAAAAAAAGTCATCGAAGCCTTGGGCGGACGTGAGAATGTTAACAGTGTAGCTCACTGTGCAACTCGCCTTCGTGTAATGGTGAAAGATGAAGCGAAGATCAACAAAGATGCTATCGAGAGCTTGGAAAAAGTTCAAGGTGCTTTCTTTAACTCAGGTCAATACCAAATCATCTTTGGTACTGGTACAGTTAACAAGATGTACGATGAAGTCGTAGCTCTTGGTTTGCCAACATCATCTAAGGATGAGATGAAGGCAGAAGCTGCTAAACAAGGAAATTGGTTCCAACGTGCCATCCGTACTTTCGGTGACGTCTTCGTACCAATCATCCCAGTTATCGTAGCAACTGGTCTCTTCATGGGTGTTCGTGGTCTCTTGAATGCTCTTGGAATGACACTTCCAGAAGATGTGACAACTTACACTCAAATTTTGACTGACACAGCCTTTATCATCTTGCCAGGTTTGGTTGTTTGGTCAACCTTCCGTGTATTCGGTGGTAACCCAGCCGTTGGTATCGTTCTTGGTATGATGCTCGTATCTGGTTCACTTCCAAATGCCTGGGCTGTTGCTTCTGGCGGTGAAGTAACTGCTATGAATTTCTTCGGATTTATCCCAGTTGTTGGTTTGCAAGGTTCAGTTCTTCCAGCCTTCATCATCGGGGTTGTCGGAGCTAAATTTGAAAAAGCTGTTCGTAAAGTGGTTCCAGATGTACTTGATCTCTTGGTAACACCATTCGTAACACTTCTCGTAATGTCAATTCTTGGTTTGTTTGTTATCGGACCAGTCTTCCACGTTGTTGAAAACTATATCCTTCTTGGAACAAAAGCTATCCTTAACTTGCCATTTGGTCTTGGTGGTTTCTTGATTGGTGGAGTTCACCAAGTTATCGTTGTATCAGGTGTTCACCACATCTTCAACTTGCTTGAAGTTCAATTGCTTGCTGCTGACCATGTTAACCCATTCAACGCTATCATCACAGCTGCCATGACTGCTCAAGGTGCTGCAACAGTAGCTGTTGGTGTGAAAACTAAAAATCCTAAACTTAAAACACTTGCTTTCCCAGCTGCTCTTTCTGCCTTCCTAGGTATTACTGAGCCTGCTATCTTCGGGGTTAACTTGCGTTTCCGTAAACCATTCTTCCTTTCATTGATCGCTGGTGCAATCGGTGGTGGATTGGCATCTATCCTTGGTCTTGCTGGTACAGGTAATGGTATCACTATCATCCCAGGTACAATGCTTTACATTGGTAACGGACAACTCCCACAATACCTTCTTATGGTAGCTGTATCGTTTGCTCTTGGTTTCGCTCTTACTTACATGTTTGGTTATGAAGATGAAGCAGAAGTAGCTTCAGAAACTACAACTGAACGTTTGGCTGACGAAGCGGTAACTGGTACTGTTGTTGCTCCTAGCGAAGGTGTCATCCAAACTCCAATCGTTGGTGACGTTGTAGCTCTTGCTGATGTGAACGACCCAGTCTTCTCAAGTGGAGCTATGGGACAAGGTATCGCTGTAAAACCTAGTCAAGATGTTGTTTATGCACCAGCTGATGCTGAAGTGACAATCGTCTTCCCAACAGGACATGCTTATGGTTTGAAAACTGCAAACGGGGCTGAAATCTTGATCCACGTGGGTATCGACACTGTTTCAATGAACGGTGAAGGATTTGACCAAAAAGTTGCTCAAGGTGACAAGGTTAAAGCTGGAGATGTTCTTGGAACATTTGATTCAGCTAAGATTGCTGCTGCAGGCCTTGATAATACAACAATGGTTATCGTGACAAACACTGCAGACTTTGCTTCAGTAAATCCAGTTGCTTCTGGATCAGTTGCTAAGGGAGATGCAATCATCGAAGTTAAAGCTTAATACTCTTCGAAAATCAAATTCAAACTGCGTCATACTCGCTTTGCCGTACTTAAGTACTGCCTGTAGCTCGATTCCTAGTTTGTTCTTTGATTTTCATTGAGTACACTACTTTCGATTTAATAGATTAAAGAAACGAACAAATGTCATGTTTGTTCGTTTTTGCTTGAATGGTAAAATTTACAGAGGAAAATCTAAAATATAGAGCAACTTTCCTTCTGGAAATATGCTATAATAGAAAAAACAATTACAAGAGGTTTATCATGACAAAACTATACGGAAGCTTGGAAGCGGGCGGTACAAAATTTGTCTGTGCTGTCGGTGATGAAAACTTTAACGTTGTAGAAAAAGTACAATTTCCAACAACAACTCCTATCGAGACAATCGATAAAACCATCGAGTTCTTTTCAAAATTTGATAATCTTGTAGGACTTGCGATTGGTTCATTTGGTCCAATCGATATCGATAAAAACTCAAAAACTTACGGGTTTATCACAACAACTCCAAAACCTAACTGGGCAAATGTAGACTTGCTCGGTGCTCTTCGTCGCGCTCTAAACGTGCCTATGTATTTCACAACAGACGTAAACAGTTCTGCTTACGGCGAAATGGTTGCCCGTAACAATGCTGGTGGCCGTATCGAAAACTTGGTTTACTACACAATCGGTACAGGTATCGGTGCAGGTGTTATCCAACGTGGCGAGTTTATTGGCGGTGTTGGTCACCCTGAGATGGGTCATTATTATGTGGCTAGACACCCAATGGATATTGAAAAAGAATTTAAAGGTGTTTGTCCTTTCCATAATGGATGTTTGGAAGGTTATGCAGCTGGTCCAAGTTTGGAAGCTCGTACAGGTGTTCGTGGGGAAAACATTGAACTCAACAACTCTGTCTGGGATGTTCAAGCCTACTACATTGCTCAAGCTGCAGTGAATGCGACTGTAACTTTCCGTCCAGATGTCATCGTCTTTGGTGGTGGGGTTATGGCTCAACAACATATGCTTGACCGTGTACGTGAGAAATTCACATCCTTGCTCAACGGATACCTACCAGTTCCAGATGTACGTGACTATATCGTGACTCCAGCTGTTGCTGGCAATGGTTCAGCTACACTAGGAAACTTCGTTCTTGCTAAGAGCGTTGCAAAGTAAACATGAAAAATGAGGTCGGGAATTATCCCGGCCTCATTTTTAGTCTTTTTCTATTTTTGTTTCCTGATGGAAAATATTTTGCCAAGTTTCGTGGCGGCGCCAGATGCTGGTATGAATGGTATCACCGACTTGGTAGCGGATGAGTTTTGTTTTCTGGCTGATAGAGGTTAAATGAAGCTCTTTAATGGCAGAGGTCAATTCTTTTTCAGCCTTGTAGGCTCCCTTGTCTAGTTCTTGTCCGTCTTGGCGGATATAAATAAAATCTTCTGCAAGTAACTCTTCCAGTTGATTTCCTTGGTCAATCAGTTGCTCTCTCATGAGCAATTTTTTATAGACATTATCTAGGATTTCATCCTCAGGGATTGGGGCTGGTTCGATATGAATGTCAGTATCAAAGACACCAAATCGTTCTGATAGCATAGATTCAACCTGGTCCGCAATTTCGTGGCTCTCGAAAACAGAGAGGTCTGGGTTCATCTCAAGTGTAATGTCTAGATAAATATTGCTTCCGTAGGTACGACCACGTTGTGATTTAACCTTGCTAATTTTAGGAATTTCCATGATAGCTTTTTGGTAATCTTCCAGCAAGTGCTCATCAAAGCCGTCTGAAAGACTGAAGGATGATTCGATAAAGATATCATAGGCAGTCTTGAGGATAAAGAAGGTAATGATAATCGCGACCAACTTATCCACGATTGGATAGTTAAAGCTACTAGCCAGGATAGCAATAGAAGTTCCAAGAGAAGTCACAGCATCTGACAAATTGTCCTTGGCTGCTGTCTTGAGAGCTTTGGACTTAGCTTGCTTGCTCAGATGGGTATTGTAGAGATAAACGGCGAACATGATGATGGCAGAGATGACTCCCAGAGTCGCCCCAAGTGGGTCAATGATCGTTTGCTCTCGGCTGAGTATCTTTTGAATGGTGTCCCGTAGAACATCAAAACCAACGTAAAACATGATGATGGAAGTGATGAGACTTGCCAAATCCTCTATTTTCCAGTGACCGAAGCGATGATCTCTATCTGCTGGTTGGCGAGCCAAACGAATCCCGATGAGAAGGGCTACATTTCCAACGATATCTGAAACGTTGTTAAAACCATCTGCCACCAAACTGGATGAATGGAGCAAGTGTCCGGTTGCTAGCTTAGCTGCAGACAAGAATAGATAGGTCAAAATGCTGATAATGGCACCACGCTCAGCCAATTTTAAGTTTGAAACCGATTGATTCATCTAACTCCCCTTCTAGCATTTTAGTATTCTTTCATTATACTGGTTTTCCAAGGAAATTTCAAATGGAGGGGATGGGGAGTTTTGCATTGATTCAACAGATTTTTTGATTGAAATATGATAGAATATAAAGTAATCATATTTTTAGAGAGAGTTTTCCATGACCCATAAACAAATCACAGATAGAATGATTCGAATTGGTCTGATCGTGATACCATTTTTTATTTTTTATGGATATAGATTGATGAAAGGCTTTGAATATCCAGTCGTAGATGATATCATGGTCAATCAAACCATACTATCTGGTGATAATATGTTGCTTCCCTACATTGGGATTATGTTGTCATCTGCTTTAGTATTCCTCCAGCAATTGTTTACAACTTGGAATGTTTATTTTATTTTCCTAGCCCTCAGTTTTTGCTTGAGCTTTAGTGTATACTTGGATTCTTTTTTCAGGAAGAAACTTTTTTTTGTTATTCCCCTACTTGTTATACTTCAAATGATTTTGATGAAGTATTTCTCGTTTTCAGTAATCGCTTATTTATTGTCTACAGCAGGGATACTTTTATTATTCGATAGAAAATACATCGTAGGAGCTCTGTTGTCTCTGATTGGATTGTCGATTAGACCGCAAATCATTGCCAGTTTATTGCTACTTTTACTGCCGTTTCTAGTTTTTGAAGTAATCAAAGAGAAAAAGAAAAAAGAGTTCTTCGTATTATCTGCTCTTATTTTACTTATCTTTGCTTCTAATAAAGTTTACACATTAACGAAACCAGATGTTCAAGAATACCTAACTTGGAATACTTTGAGTACCAATTTGAGAGATTTCCCTGCAATTGATTATGAGAAGCATGCCAAGGAATTTCAGGAATTGGGGGTCAGTGAAAACGACTTATCTGCTTCAACCTACTGGTTGTTTGCTGAAAAAGAAGCTTTGAACAATGAGTTGTTAACAAAAATTCAATCCGTACGTTCTTTCTCTGAAAAGTACTCCTTTAATGTATTTCAGATGGTGAAAGATTATTTCCAAAACATTATTTTGACAACCTTTCTTCTTGTAATGGTTGGCTGGTTTTTGTTCTTCAAGCCTAAGAAAGTCTATGGCTGGTTACTCCCGCTTGTTCCATTTGCACTCATCGGTGCACTATTTGTTAGGCAGAGAGTAGTAGAACGTGTCTATATCCCAATTATCATTAGCTTTTTAATCTTTTTCATCTACTATGCGCCCTTATTTTATACCAAGAGAAAACTGTTAGAAAAAAGAGGAGTTTTTTATAGTTTACAACTTGTAGGAATGCTGGCAAGTATGGTCTGGGTGAATAGTATAGGGCAAGAACTTTATTGGTTCCCAATCATCCAATCGTCAATGGTATCAGAGTACCATGATGTAGTGGAAAAACATTCTGATAAATTGCTTGTTTTTGGTGGCTATGGCACACTTGTCAATTCCCAACCGAGCTTAGCTACGATTAGAACGAAGCCTAATCAGTTGATAGGAAACACTACGACCTTAGGTAATTGGCAGACTTTTTCTCCTCATTACTATCAATTAATGGAAAACTACAATGTGGAGGACCCTAGTAACCTTCTTTCATCAGCTTTAGATAAGGAGAACATCCTATTCTTTTGGTCACGTTCCTCAGGAAATATGGATAGAGTAAAAAAAATTATGAAAGAACATTACCAGAAAGATGTTTATTTTGAAGAAGTTGAGGAAGTCACTTCTGATATGAATCTTTATCGACTAAGAACAGGAGAAGATAGATAGGATGAAAAAGCGAATAGGCTACCTAGATATGGCTAAGGGTCTAGCAATCATACTTGTTATTATAGGGCACAGTAGTTTTGTACCTCTTCGTGCCAAAATACTTCTTTATGTTTTTCATATCCCCTTATTTTTCTTCTTGTCAGGTTTTACTTTAAATGTCACTAAATACAAAACATTTAAGGAATATTTTCTTAGCAAGGTAAAAAGTTTGGTCGTTCCCTTTTTTTGCCTGAATATTTTTGTTTTTCTCTTTCAACTTTTTGTCATGTATCCTGAACAAGTGTTTAGTTTTAATCTTATTCATTTTACTAAACAGTTATTGTTGTCAGACCGCTTGCATGTTTATTTTCAGTTATGGTTTTTGAATGTCATGTTTTTGGCACATGTTTTTAGTTACTTTATTCTCAGAAAAAAATGGACCACTATCCAATGGCTTTTGATTAGTGTATCACTCTTATTGTTAGTCGTTTTGGGACAAAAAATCTATGCTTGGAATTTTTATCTTATCTGGAATATTGACCTGGTCCCTGTAGCCATTATCTTTACACTCTTAGGTGTCGGAGTGAGAAAATATTTAGCGCAGATGGAAAAGTTTTTTGCAATTTATTATTTGCCACTTGCCTTATTGCTAACTATATTTGTTGGTAGGTTGAACTATCATTGGAGTGGGAAACAGATTGTTGATCTTTACTATCAACAGATTGGAAACCATCTCTTGTTTTACATTGCTGCAATTTCAGGTATATGGTCCACCCTCATATTCTTTAAGTCAATTCCTGAAATGACTCTCTTGAAATCAATCGGTCAAAGAACCTTGATTTACTATGGTGTCCATGCCCCGATTGTTTTAGTATTGGTAGAAAAATTAGTTTTACAATTATCTACTAGATACACTGGTATTTTTGTGAATGGCTACGTTACAACAAGTGTTGTGACAATATTGACTTTGGTAGGGTGTGAATTGATTGTCAGAGTATTTAGAGGGACAAACTTTCCCTTTGGGATTAAAAGGTTAGGAGTCAAAAATGAGTAGAAATAATCCGATTTTATTTATCGTGATTCCATGTTATAACGAAGAGCAAGTGTTGCCTCATACCAATCCGATGTTTGTTGGAAAAATTGAGGAGCTTGTGAAAAACCAAGAAGTCCATCCATTAAGTAAGGTCATGTATGTCAATGATGGCAGTAAGGATAAAACCTGGGAACTTATCCAAGAATATGCCACATCGAATCCATATGTAGTAGGTATTTCGCAGAGTCGAAATCGCGGTCATCAAAGTAGTGTTCTTGCTGGGATGTATGAAGCTGCAGAATTTGCGGATATCGTGATTACCATTGACGCAGATGGTCAAGATGATATCAACTGCATGGATCAAATGGTTGCTGAATATAAGTCAGGTTCAGAGATTGTCTATGGCGTTCGAGACAACCGAGAGACAGATTCGGCTTTTAAACGTATTACAGCAGAGGGATTCTATAAGGTGATGCATTTATTTGGAGCAGATGTCGTTTTTAATCATGCTGACTATCGTTTAGTCTCCAAACGTTTTATTCATGAACTTGCTAAATTTAAAGAAGTAAACTTATTTCTTCGAGGCATTATGCCTCTTGTAGGATTTAAGTATTCCTACGTGACTTATAAACGTCATGAACGAATTGCTGGAGAAAGTCACTATCCACTTTCTAAAATGCTTGGTCTAGCAATGGACGGTATTACTAGCCTATCTATTAAACCTATTCGCTTGATTACTAGCTTGGGAGTTATGACTTCACTTTTTAGTTTTTTGTTGATCATCTGGGTTTTGTGGAGCAAATTTGCTGGTAATGTAGTAGCTGGATGGGCTAGTACCTACGCCATTGTAAGCTTACTTGGCGGGGTTCAACTCATTAGTCTTGGTGTAATTGGGGAATATATCGGAAAAATCTATCTAGAAACGAAACAACGTCCAAGATATATTATCAGCGACCGTACCTATGATGAGAGTGATGAGTAACCCCACCTCAACCCTTGAAAACTTTTGAAATTCTGATATAATAGAACTACTCAAGGGAGTAGCTGGCGGGAAACCGCGATAGTGTCGTCATTACGAATTATTTCCGGCACTATATTAAACAGCGAGACTTGTTTTTTTAAAAAACAGGTCTCTTTTTTTGTAAAAAGAGGCCAAAAAGGAGGAGACTGTTTTGTCAAAAGAACAAAATAAAGATTTGTTTTACACGCAATCTTCTGAGGAAGTCCTAAAGAATCTGGACTCATCTGTCGAAGGTTTGTCAACTGCTCAAGCTCAAGAACGCTTAGCGACTTATGGTCGAAATGAGTTAGAAGAGGGCGAAAAACGTAGCCTACTAGCTAAATTCCTTGATCAATTTAAGGATCTGATGATTATCATCTTGCTAGCGGCAGCCGCACTTTCTGTAATTACAGAAGGGATGGACGGTCTAACGGATGCCATTATCATCTTGGCTGTTGTAGTCTTGAATGCTGCCTTTGGGGTTTACCAAGAAGGGCAAGCAGAAGCAGCCATTGAAGCTCTGAAAAATATGTCTAGCCCGATGGCTCGTGTTCGTCGTGATGGCCATGTTATTGAGATTGACTCAAAAGAATTGGTACCTGGGGACATCGTCTTGCTTGAAGCGGGAGATGTCGTGCCTGCAGATATGCGTTTGTTTGAAGCAGCTTCTCTTAAAATCGAAGAAGCAGCTCTTACAGGGGAGTCTGTACCAGTTGAAAAAGATGTGACAGGACTTGTTGAAGCAGGTGCTGGTATCGGGGATCGTGTTAACATGGGTTACCAAAACTCAAACGTAACTTACGGTCGTGGTATTGGGGTCGTGACCAACACTGGTATGTATACAGAAGTTGGTAAGATTGCAGATATGTTGGCAAATGCCGATGAGACTGAAACACCATTGAAGCAAAGCTTGGAACAATTATCTAAAGCCTTGACTTACTTAATCGTTGTGATTGCGGTCATTACTTTCTTAGTTGGTGTCTTCGTTCGTGGAGAGCATCCATTAGAAGGCTTGATGGTTGCGGTAGCCCTTGCGGTTGCGGCGATTCCAGAAGGACTTCCTGCCATTGTAACTATCGTTCTATCTTTGGGAACTACAACTCTGGCTAAACGTAATTCAATCGTTCGTAAATTGCCAGCCGTTGAAACACTTGGTTCAACAGAAATCATCGCATCTGATAAAACAGGTACCTTGACCATGAACCAAATGACGGTTGAAAAAGTCTATACAAACGGTCAATTGCAAAGCTCTGCATCTGAAATTACTGCGAACAACAATACGCTTCGCATCATGAACTTTGCCAATGACACTAAAGTAGACCCATCTGGCAAATTGATTGGAGATCCAACTGAGACAGCCCTTGTACAGTTTGGTTTGGACCACAATTTTGATGTTCGCGAAATTCTGAAGGATGAACCACGTGTGGCAGAATTGCCATTTGACTCAGACCGTAAGCTTATGTCAACTATCCATAAGGAAGCGGACGGTTCATACTTTATCGCTGTCAAGGGTGCCCCTGACCAATTGCTCAAGCGCGTGACTCGTATTGAAGTCAATGGGGAAGTTCGCCTAATCACAGAAGAAGATAAAAATGCTATCCTTGCAATCAACAAAGACTTGGCTAAACAAGCTCTCCGTGTCTTGATGATGGCTTACAAGACAAGTAACGAAATTCCAACCTTGGAATCTGAAACTGTTGAATCTGACCTCATCTTCTCTGGTTTGGTCGGCATGATCGACCCTGAGCGTCCAGAAGCTGCAGAAGCTGTTCGTGTCGCTAAGGAAGCGGGTATCCGTCCAATCATGATCACGGGTGACCACCAAGATACAGCGGAAGCTATTGCCAAACGTCTTGGAATCATTGATCCAAATGATACAGAAGACCATGTCTTCACGGGTGCTGAGTTGAATGAACTCACGGATGAAGAATTCCAAAAAGTCTTCAAGCAATACTCTGTTTATGCGCGTGTATCGCCTGAGCACAAGGTTCGTATCGTTAAAGCTTGGCAAAATGAAGGTAAGGTTGTTGCCATGACGGGTGATGGGGTCAACGATGCGCCTTCACTTAAGACAGCTGACATCGGTATCGGTATGGGGATTACTGGTACAGAAGTTTCTAAGGGAGCTTCTGATATGGTCCTTGCTGATGACAACTTCGCAACCATTATCGTAGCTGTAGAAGAAGGACGTAAGGTCTTCTCAAATATCCAAAAATCCATCCAGTACCTCTTGTCTGCCAATATGGCTGAAGTTTTCACCATCTTCTTTGCAACATTGTTAGGTTGGGATGTGCTTCAACCGGTGCATTTGCTATGGATTAACCTGGTAACAGATACGCTACCAGCCATCGCCCTTGGTGTGGAACCAGCTGAGCCAGGCGTCATGACTCACAAACCTCGTGGGCGTAAGTCTAACTTCTTTGATGGTGGTGTCTTCGGAGCAATCATTTATCAAGGGATCTTCCAAACGATGCTAGTTTTAGGTGTTTATGGTTGGGCTCTTCTCTTCCCAGAGCACCAAAGTCATACTGAAATCCATGCGGATGCCCTTACCATGGCTTTTGCAACTCTCGGTTTGATCCAATTGCTCCATGCCTTTAACGTTAAGTCGGTTTACCAATCAATCTTTAAAGTGGGACTCTTTACCAACAAGACCTTTAACTGGTCTATCCCAGTTGCCTTCGTCCTCTTTGTGGTGACAATTTTGGTTCCTGGATTTAATAATCTCTTCCACGTGTCACATTTGAGTTTGACTCAATGGATGGTGGTCGCTGTAGGAGCGCTTATGATTGTAGTCCTTGTTGAAATTGTCAAAGCAGTTCAACGAGCGCTTGGAAAAGATAAAAACGCTATTTAAGCACTATGAAAAGTCATCTTCGGATGGCTTTTTGTTTATATATAAAGATAAACTGAAATAATTTTGTGCTATAATCAAGTAGAATGATATCGTATGGAGGAAAGAGTCTTGGAAAAGAAAATTGTAAAAGATATCTTGTTTTTGTCGCAGGTATCCCAGCCTGCAAGCCAGGAAGATTTACCCCTAGCAAAGGATTTACAAGATACTCTGCAGGTTAATCGAGAGGCCTGTGTTGGACTAGCAGCCAATATGATTGGGGTGCAAAAGCGAGTCATTATCTTTAACTTTGGCATGATTCCCATGGTTATGTTTAATCCCGTTCTCAAGTCTTTTGAAGGGCCTTACGAGACCGAGGAAGGTTGCTTGTCTTTGACAGGAGTAAGACCGACAATCAGGTACGAAAAAATTACAGTAAGTTACAGAGATGTTCATTGGCAAGAGAAGACCATTACCCTGACAGGTTTTCCGGCTCAGATTTGTCAGCATGAACTGGATCATTTGGAAGGTCGTATTATTTAGGCTCAAATCCTTGGTGCTCCTAGAAAAATATGCTACACTAACACTATGAAAATTTTAATCCCAACTGCAAAAGAAATGAACACTGAAATCCCTAGTTTAGAGGCAAAACCCTTGTGTCCTGAAAGTCAGGCTGTACTAGACGAACTAACTATATATTCTGCTCAAGAACTGGAAAATTTTTATAAAATTTCTGCTGAAAAAGCACAAGAAGAGTATGAACGCATCCAAGCTTTAAAAAATGGAACTGCAAACTCTTATCCTGCCTTGCACCTCTTTGATGGACTTATGTATCGCAACATCAAACGAGAAAACCTAACCATGGCGGAACAAGCCTATCTGGAGAAACATCTCATGATAACGTCAGCTCTTTACGGTGTGATTCCAGCCTTTGCACCGATTGCACCTCACAGACTGGACTTTTTGATGAAGCTTAAAATCGCTGGGAAAAGCCTGAAAAGTCACTGGCAGTCAGCTTATGAAGAGTCGGTGAAGGGTGAAGAACTAATCTTTTCACTCTTGTCTTCGGAATTTGAAACTGTCTTCCCTAAAGAGGTTCGCGAGCAAATGGTGACTTTCAAGTTTATGGAAGACAGAGATGGAAAACTTAAAGTCCACTCAACCATTTCAAAGAAAGCTAGGGGTGCTTTCTTAACAGCCTTGATGGAAAATCAGGTGACTTCGGTAGAAGAAATCAAAAAGCTCAGCTTTGCAGGTTTCCACTATCGAGAAGACCTGTCTACTGGCAAGGAATTGGCTTTTGTGGAATAGATTGAAAATAGAGTCTGTCCTAGGTTGTATCAGGGCAGGCTTTTTTATGATTTGACCCTCCTATTTTTAGTTCAGAATGGTAGGAATTTTCTCACAATTTTGGTATAATAGGACTATTAGAAAATTTCGAGGAGACAAATATGTCAGTTAAGATTGCTTTACTTGGATTTGGTACAGTAGCCAGTGGTGTACCATTCTTACTAAAGGAAAATGGAGAAAAAATTGTTCAAGCAGCACATTCAGAAATTGAAGTAGCCAAGGTTTTGGTCAAAGACGATGAAGAGAAAGCACGCTTGCTTGAGGCAGGAAATGATTTTAATTTTGTAACAAATATCGATGAAATCTTGTCAGACAAAGACATCACTATCGTTGTTGAGTTGATGGGACGTATCGAGCCTGCTAAAACATTTATCACTCGTGCATTAGAAGCAGGGAAACATGTCGTGACAGCCAACAAGGACCTTTTGGCTGTTCATGGTGCAGAATTGCTTGAGATTGCTAAAGCTCATAATGTTGCTCTTTACTATGAAGCAGCTGTTGCGGGAGGAATTCCAATCCTTCGTACCTTGGTTAACTCACTAGCATCAGACAAAATCACTCGTGTTCTTGGTGTCGTCAATGGAACATCTAACTTCATGATGACCAAAATGGTAGAAGAAGGTTGGTCTTATGCAGATGCCCTCGCTGAGGCCCAACGACTTGGCTTTGCTGAAAGTGATCCTACAAATGACGTTGATGGGATTGATGCAGCCTACAAGATGGTCATCCTTAGCCAGTTTGCATTTGGGATGAATGTCAAATTTGAAGATGTGGCCCATCAAGGAATCCGCAATATCACTCCAGAGGATGTGGCAGTTGCCCAAGATCTTGGGTATGTGGTTAAGTTGGTAGGTTCTATCGAAGAAACAGCTTCTGGAATCGCTGCTGAGGTTACTCCAACCTTCCTTCCTAAAGCTCATCCACTCGCAAGTGTTAACGGTGTTATGAATGCGGTCTTTGTGGAATCTATCGGTATCGGCGAGTCTATGTACTATGGACCAGGTGCAGGTCAAAAACCAACTGCAACAAGCGTTGTAGCTGATATTGCCCGTATCGTTCGTCGTTTGAATGACGGCACCATTGGCAAAGCCTTTAACGAATACCATCGTGACCTTGTTTTGGCTCAGCCAGAAGATGTCAAAGCCAACTACTATTTCTCAATCTTGGCTCCAGATTCAAAAGGTCAGATCTTGAAATTGGCTGAACTCTTTAATGCGGAAGATATCTCCTTCAAGCAAATCCTTCAAGATGGTAAGCAAGAAGGCAAAGCTCGTATTGTCATCATTACCCATAAAATCAACAAGGCACAGCTTGAAAATATTACAGCAGCTTTGAAGGGTGTAGCCGAGTTTGAACTTCTCAACACCTTCAAGGTTTTAGGAGACTAAGATGAAGATTATTGTACCTGCTACAAGTGCCAATGTGGGTCCTGGTTTTGACTCGGTTGGCGTAGCTGTAACTAAGTATCTAGAAATTCAGGTTTGTGAGGAACGTGAAGAATGGATGATTGAGCATCAACTAGGCAAATGGATTCCACGTGACGAACGTAATCTCTTGCTGAAGATTGCTCTACAAATTGTTCCAGACTTACAACCAAGACGTCTGAAGATGGTCAGCGATATTCCTCTTGCACGTGGGCTAGGTTCATCGAGCTCTGTCATCGTTGCTGGGATTGAACTGGCAAATCAATTAGGAAATCTTAAATTAAGCGATCACGACAAATTGCAATTGGCGACTAAGATTGAAGGCCATCCTGATAATGTTGCACCTGCTATCTATGGTAATCTGGTCATTGCAAGCTCAGTCGAAGGTCAGGTTTCAGCTGTTGTGGCGCCTTTCCCAGAGTGTGCTTTCCTAGCTTATATTCCAAACTATGAATTGCGAACTCGCGATAGTCGTGGTGTCTTGCCTAAGAAATTATCATACAAGGAAGCTGTTGCAGCAAGTTCTATCGCTAACGTAGCAATCGCAGCTTTGTTGACCGGTGACATGGTCAAAGCGGGTCAAGCTATTGAGAGTGATCTTTTCCACGAGCGTTACCGCCAAGATTTGGTGCGAGAATTTGCGACAATTAAAAAAGTTGCCAAGAGAAACGGTGCTTATGCGACCTACCTTTCTGGTGCTGGGCCTACGGTCATGGTTCTTGCTGAGCCTGATAAGATGCCTAAGATTAAGGCAGAGCTTGAAAAACAACCGTTCAAAGGCAAGCTTCATGATTTGCAAGTAGACACACAAGGCGTGCGCGTCGAAGCAAAATAAAGATAGCGATAGGATGGGGAAACTCTCTATTAGAGGGCTTCCTATCCTTTTTTTGAAAATGAAAGATGGGATATGAAATGTTTCCCACTTTTGCTGACCGATAGATGGTCAAGGAGGTATGAGATGGCAGAAATATATTTAGCAGGTGGTTGCTTTTGGGGCTTAGAGGAATACTTTTCCCGTATTTCTGGAGTGCAGCAAACCAGTGTTGGTTACGCTAATGGTCAAGTTGAAACCACCAATTATCAATTAATCAAAGAAACAGATCATGCAGAGACTGTTCAAGTTATCTATGATGAAAAGACAGTGTCGCTCCGTGAGATTTTGCTCTATTATTTCCGAGTCATTGATCCTTTATCTGTCAACCAACAAGGAAATGACCGTGGTCGTCAATACCGCACAGGAATTTATTACCTAGATGAAGAGGATTTGCCAACTATCTATGCTCTTGTCCAAGAGCAGGAGCGCATGCTCGGTCGCAAGATAGCGGTAGAAGTGGAGAAGCTTCGCCACTATATCTTGGCTGAGGACTATCACCAAGACTACCTCAAGAAAAATCCTGGTGGTTATTGCCATATCGATGTGAGAGATGCAGAGAAACCACTGATAGACGCAGCTAACTACGAAAAACCTAGTCAGGAAGTATTACGAGAACAACTGTCTGAAGAGTCCTATCGAGTCACGCAAGAGGCAGCGACGGAAGCTCCCTTTAGCAATGCCTACGACCAAACCTTTGAGGAAGGAATTTATGTCGATATTACGACAGGAGAGCCCCTCTTCTTTGCCAAGGATAAGTTTGCCTCAGGCTGCGGTTGGCCAAGTTTTAGCCGTCCTATTTCCAAGGAACTCATCCATTACTACCAAGACTTAAGTCATGGTATGGAGCGTATCGAAGTTCGTTCACGTTCAGGAAATGCTCATTTGGGACATGTCTTTACAGACGGACCTCAGGAACTAGGTGGCTTACGTTATTGCATCAATTCTGCCTCTCTACGATTCATTGCTAAGGATGAAATGGAAGAGGCTGGTTATGGCTACCTACTTCCATATTTGAATAAGTAAAAAAGATGGTGGTTTTTCCACCTTCTTCATTTTGAAAATAGAAGGGACATATGAAACAATTACTTTCTTACTTTAAACCCTACCTCAAGGAGTCTTTCCTAGCACCCTTGTTTAAGCTGCTAGAAGCTGTTTTTGAACTCTTAGTTCCCATGGTGATAGCAGGTGTTGTTGACCAATCTATCCCTCAAAAAGATCAAGCTCACCTCTGGATGCAAATGGGACTCCTCTTTGTGTTTGCAGTTATTGGCGTCCTAGTTGCCCTAGTTGCCCAGTTTTACTCAGCCAAGGCAGCAGTCGGATTCACCAAGGAGTTGACCAATGACCTCTATCGTCATATTCTCTCCTTGCCCAAGGATAGTAGAGACCGTTTGACGACTTCGAGTTTAGTGACGCGTTTGACTTCAGATACCTATCAGATTCAAACGGGAATCAATCAATTCTTGCGCTTATTTTTAAGGGCGCCTATTATTGTTTTTGGTGCCATTTTTATGGCTTATCGTCTTTCACCTGTATTGACCTTCTGGTTCTTGGTCATGGTTGCCATTTTGACCTTTGTCATTGTCGTGTTATCACGCTTGGTCAATCCTCTTTATAGCATTTTGAGAAAGAAAACAGATCAGCTGGTTCAGGAAACACGCCAACAGATACAAGGTATGCGCGTGATTCGTGCTTTTGGTCAAGAAAAACGAGAAATCGAGAATTTCCAAGTATTAAACCAAGTTTATACGGCAATCCAAATGAAAACAGGCTACTGGTCTAGTCTCTTGACCCCCTTGACCTATTTGATTGTCAACGGAACTTTGCTGGTGATTATCTGGAATGGTTATCTTTCTATCCAGGGCGGATGGCTCAGTCAGGGTGCCTTGATTGCCTTAATCAACTATCTCCTGCAAATCTTGGTAGAGTTGATAAAACTAGCCATGCTGATCAATTCACTCAACCAGTCTTATATATCTGCCAAGCGGATTGAGGAAGTCTTCGCAGAAAAACCTGAAGATATTCATTCTGAGATTCATGTAGGAAAAGTATCTGGACATCGAGTTTTACAAGTCAGTCACTTGAGCTTTACCTACCCAGATGCTGCCCAACCTTCTCTGAGAGATATTTCTTTTGGAATGAAAGAAGGGCAAATACTTGGAATCATTGGGGGAACTGGTTCTGGTAAGTCAACCTTGGTACAAGTTTTACTTGGGCTCTATCCGGCAGATAAGGGAAGCATTTCCCTTTATCGAGATGGACGTAGTCCTCGCAATCTTTCTGAATGGCGTTCTTGGATGGCCTATGTCCCTCAAAAAGTTGAACTCTTTAAGGGAACCATCCGTTCTAACTTGACCTTGGGTATGGAAGAGCCTGTTTCGGACCGAGAACTCTGGCAGGCCTTGGAAATTGCTCAGGCCAAGGACTTTGTCAGCGATAAGGAAGGTCAGCTAGACGCAGAGGTCCAAGCGGGTGGCCGTAATTTCTCAGGTGGGCAAAAACAACGTTTATCTATTGCCAGAGCAGTCTTGCGTCGAGCACCATTCCTCATCTTGGATGATGCGACTTCGGCTCTTGATACCATTACTGAGTCCAATCTTCTCAAAGCGATCCAAGAAAACTTGCCAAACACCAGCTTGATCTTGATTTCCCAACGAACTTCAACCTTGAAGATTGCTGATCAAATTCTTCTCTTGGAGAAAGGTCAACAATTAGCGCTTGGAAATCATGAGGAATTGATGAAGACTAGTCAAGTCTATCGTGAAATCAATGCATCCCAACATGGAAAGGAGGACTAGAATGAAAGGCAAACATGCAAGTCAAACCCTCAAACAATTGGCAAAAGATTTAGCAAGTCATCCCGTCCTTCTTTTCCTAGCTTTCTTGGGAACCATCACTCAAGTAGCCTTATCAATCTATCTGCCAATCTTGATTGGACAAGTAATTGACCAAGTCCTGGTGACGGGCTCTTCTAAGATATTTTGGCAGATTTTCCTCCAGATGATTTTGGTGGTCATAGGAAATACGCTGGTACAATGGGCCAATCCTCTCCTCTATAATCGACTGATTTTCTCCTATACCAGGGATTTGCGCGAAAAAGTCATTGAAAAGCTCCATCGTCTTCCGATTGCCCTTGTAGATAGACAAGGTAGTGGGGAAATGGTCAGCCGTGTAACGACAGATATAGAGCAGTTGGCAGCGGGTTTGAACATGATTTTCAACCAATTTTTCATCGGAGTATTGATGATCTTGGTCAGCATCCTTGCTATGCTTCAAATTCATCTTTTGATGACTCTCTTGGTTCTGCTCTTAACACCTCTGTCTATGGTCATTTCACGCTTTATCGCTAAGAGATCCTACCATCTCTTTCAAAAACAGACTGAGACTAGGGGTATTCAAACCCAGTTGATTGAAGAATCGCTCACCCAGCAGAACATTATCCAGTCGTTTAATGCCCAGGAAGAGTTTATCGAGAGACTTCATGAGGCAAATGATAACTACGCAGGTTATTCTCAGTCAGCTATCTTTTATTCTTCGACAGTCAATCCTTCTACCCGTTTTGTCAATGCTCTCATTTATGCCCTACTAGCTGGTGTTGGAGCCTTGCGCATCATGGCGGGTTCCACTTTAACAGTTGGACGTTTGGTAACCTTTTTGAACTATGTGCAGCAGTACACTAAGCCTTTTAACGATATTTCATCTGTCTTAGCCGAGTTGCAAAGCGCCTTAGCTTGTGCAGAACGTGTTTATGCTGTTCTAGAAAGTCCAGAGGTTACAGAAACTGGTCTGGAAGAATTGAACAACGACCAAGTCAAGGGAGCTATTTCCTTTAAACATGTTTCTTTTGGTTACAATCCTGAAAAAATACTAATTAAGGATCTGTCTATTGATATTCCAGCTGGTTGTAAGGTTGCCATCGTTGGACCAACGGGTGCTGGTAAGTCTACCCTCATCAATCTCCTCATGCGTTTTTATCCCATTAACTCAGGAGATATTTTGCTAGACTCTCATTCCATTTATGACTATACTAGAGCATCGCTTCGACAGCAGTTTGGGATGGTACTTCAAGAAGCTTGGCTCAAGCAGGGAACCATTCATGATAATATTGTCTTTGGAAATCCTCATGCTAGCCGAGAGCAGGTTATTGCTGCAGCCAAGGCAGCAAATGCGGACTTCTTTATCCAGCAGTTGCCACAGGGTTATGATACCAAGCTTGAAAATGCAGGTGAATCCTTATCTGTTGGTCAGGCTCAGCTCTTAACCATAGCCCGTGTCTTTCTAGCCATTCCTAAGATTCTTATCTTAGATGAAGCGACATCCTCCATCGATACTCGGACCGAGGTCTTGGTTCAGGATGCCTTTGCCAAACTTATGAAGGGGCGGACAAGCTTCATCATTGCCCACCGTTTATCGACCATTCAGGATGCTGATTTGATTCTTGTCTTGGTCGATGGAGATATTGTCGAATATGGCAATCATGAGGAACTCATGACGAGAAAAGGCAAATACTATCAAATGCAAGAAGCAGCTGCATTTAGTCCAGAATAGACTTTTAATTGTTTATAAAGCAAATAAGCAAATACAGAATAAAAGTTGCCTTCGGGTGACTTTTTTGTTACAATAGCTAGAAAAATTATCTAGTATGAAAGCTAATACTCAATGAAAACCAAAGAGCAAACTAGGAAGCTAGCCGCAGGTTGCTCAAAGCACGGCTTTGAGGTTGCAGATAAAGCTGACGTGGTTTGAAGAGATTTTCGAAGAGTATAATTTAGAAAAGGAGCCTATTGATGAAAGTCTTTCAGCATGTAAATATCGTGACTTGTGACCAAGATTTCCACGTTTATCTGGATGGGATTTTAGCTGTCAAAGAATCTAAAGTCGTCTATGTCGGTCAGGAAAATCAAGAGATTCTCGAGCAAGCAGATCAAATCATAGACTATCAAGGTGCCTGGATTATGCCTGGCTTGGTTAACTGCCATACCCACTCTGCCATGACAGGTTTGAGAGGGATTCGTGACGATAGCAATCTCCACGAATGGCTAGAGGACTATATCTGGCCAGCAGAAGCAGAATTCACACCAGAGATGACTACAAAGGCCGTCAAAGAGGCGCTAACAGAGATGCTCCAGTCAGGAACGACAACATTCAACGATATGTACAATCCCAATGGAGTGGAGATAGAGAAGATTTATGAGGTGCTCAAGGCATCCAAGATGCGATGCTATTTTTCTCCAACCCTCTTTTCTTCAGATGTGGAGACGACAGACGAGACTATAGCAAGAACTCGTGCTGTCATCGAGACAATCAAAAGTTACCAGAATCCTAATTTCAAAGTCATGGTGGCTCCTCATTCGCCCTACAGTTGTAGTCGAGATTTGCTGGAGGCAAGTCTTGACCTAGCAAAAGAAGAAAATATTCCCCTTCATATCCACGTGGCAGAAACCCAGGAAGAGTCAGGAATTATCCTGAAACGCTATGGCAAACGCCCACTAGCCTTTCTAGATGAACTTGGCTATTTAGATCATAAAGCTGTCTTTGCCCATGGTGTGGAGTTAAATGAAGCGGAAATTACCCGCTTGGCAGATTCACAAGTTGCAATCGCCCACAATCCTATCAGCAATCTCAAACTAGCTTCGGGAATTTCACCAGTCGTCCAACTTCAAAAGGCAGGAGTGCCAGTCGGTATTGCGACTGACTCAGTTGCTTCTAACAATAATCTCGATATGTTTGAGGAAGGGCGGACTGCAGCACTTTTACAGAAAATGAAGAGTGGTGATGCCAGCCAATTTCCAATCGAAACTGCCCTCAAGGCCCTGACGATCGAGGGTGCTAAGGTGTTGGGAATGGAAGATGAGATTGGTAGTTTGGAAATCGGCAAGCAAGCTGATTTTCTAGTCATCCAACCCCAAGGAAAAATTCATCTCCAACCTCAAGAAAACATGCTGTCTCACTTAGTTTATGCTGTCAAATCCAGTGATGTCGACGATGTTTACATTGCAGGAGAGCAGATTGTAAGAGCAGGGCAAGTATTAACAGTAGCCTTGTAAAGTGATTTTCTTCAAAAACATTTTCAAGCTAGGTTAGTCTAGCCTTGACCTAGTTTAGTCTAACATGTTCATTGAGTGAGTATGTATTGTCCGTAATGCTGCTGGATGCATAGAAAAAGAAGACTTTGCGAGTCTTCTTTTTGTTGTATTATATTTAATTTGAACACTTTTGAGAAGGATAAAGACCTCTATCTTCTTTTAATCTTAGAACGAACTAAGTCAAGCGCATAATGAAGTGTTTTATCTTTGATAATAAAGAGGGTAATGGCGTAATAGATGCCACAAGCTGCGATTGTAGAAAGAACCATGCTAATCATCTTCATCGTAACTTCATAGCTATGAACTTGGAAGAGGGTTTTAAAAATATAATAAATTGGGATGAAACCGAGTGACACGATTGTGTAGCGAGCCAAGGTTGTAAAAATCTCTCTCAAATCTAATAGTTTATGCTTCTGAATAAAGCGAATTTCTAGCAGAACTACGATTGATTCAGCTATAATGGTTGTTCCAATGTAGTATTCAGGACTAAAGATATTATTGAAAAGGAGTAGTGAGTTTAGGACTACATTGACACCGCCACCGATAAAGTAAAAGGCAGTCAAACGATTTTCATGGTCATTAATAAAGATAATCTGTTTTCCAAGGATTAATTCGATAGCCCAGATAATGGTACGAAAGGCAAAGATACTCGTTACGATTCCTGCTTCTAGATATTTCTCAGAAGAGTAGATAACTGTAGCATAGGTACCCAAAACCATGATGCCAATGCTGGTTGGGATCATGAGGAAGTAAAAGAGGGATGCGCCCTGATTGACCAAATTTTTATAAGAAGTAAAATCTTTTTTTCCTAGATAATAACCAAGTCGTGGGATGCTGACGTTGATAGCTCCACTGAGGACACTAGCAATCAGCATAACAATACTGGAGGCGATGGTATAGTAAGAGATGAAATTCTCATCAGGTCCTTTAGTGATGAACATACGGTCAAGCAAGGTATAGAGCATATTGGCATTTGCTAGAAGGAGCATGGTTAAGAGTGGTTTAGATGACTTGAGAAGTTCGATGAACTCAATCTTAACAAAGGAAACCTCTCGTTTAATCCAGAGGAAGCTGAGCAGATAGTTGATGATAGTTGTCGCACTCATGATTGTAGCATAAGGGACGATATCATCAGGTGTCTTGACGAAGGCAAAGATAGCCACCAACATTCCAATTCGGATAACTAGTGTTTTATAAAGGATAAAAGAATAGTTCTCGTAGGCTTCATTCATCCATTCGATATTCAGAAATTGGAAGAGGGCCTGAATTCCAAGGATATAGTAAAGGATTTTCAGATTGACAATACTAGTATCAAAATGAATAAAGAGGAAGTAAATTGCAGTTGTCAGAATTGAAGTAATGACTGAGATATAGAACAACTTAGAAAAGACATAATTGATCTTATTCTTATCATCCTTTACCTTACTGATAGCTCGAATCCCATAATTGTAAATCCCAAAGGCAGCTAGTGGAATGACAAAGCTCGCCCAGGTGTTAGCTGTGTTAAAGTAACCATAATTGGATTTACTAAGAATCCGCGTTAGATAGGGATTAGTAATCAAAGGAAAAACGATATTTAAGATATTGACCAGCAAGCTAGCCAAAGCATTAACTTTTATATTTTTCATGAAATTTTCTTTCTTACATTCTAAAATAGATACTAGTATTATATCACATTCCAACGCCATTCTTTTGATAAAATCTGTGAAATCTTGTATAATAGATAGAACTGAAAGTATGAGGTTACGAACTATGAAAATGAAACAAATCAGTGATACGACATTAAAGATCACCATGTCTTTAGAGGATTTGATGGATCGAGGGATGGAAATCGCAGACTTTCTCGTTCCGCAAGAGAAAACAGAAGAATTTTTCTACGCAATTTTGGATGAACTAGAAATGCCAGACAGTTTCTTGGACACAGGAATGCTTAGCTTCCGAGTAACACCGAAACCTGATAAGGTTGATGTCTTTGTGACGAAATCTAAGATTGACCAGAACTTGGACTTTGAAGATTTGGCAGATCTTCCTGATATGGATGAGTTAGCTAAAATGTCTCCAGATGAGTTTTTGAAAACCTTGGAGAAAACCATGGCAGAAAAAACTAAAGATGATATTGAAGCCATTCAATCTCTAGAGCAGGTTGAAAAGGAAGAGGAAGCAGCGCTTGATAAAGCCCTCGAAGAAGAAGGGAAAAGAGAACCTTATATCTACTACATCCTACGCTTTGACGACTTAACTAGTTTGGTTTCTTTTGCGAAAACAGTTGATTACCAAATGGAGACTTCAGAACTTTACAAAATGAACGACCAATACTATCTCACAGTCTTGGTTGATGTAGAAGATCATCCAAGTCTTTATCCAGCTTGGTTATTGGCTCGCATGCGTGAATTTGCTGATGATAGTGATATCAGCCGTTCGGTACTACAAGAATACGGCCAAGTGCTCATCAATCACGATGCCGTCCAAGGACTCCAAAAGGTTTAATAGAGAAAAAGACAGGGAAGGAGATCTTCTCTGTTTTTGTTGTAAATTTAAGATTTTTGAAAAATTGGATTCAGTTTGTATTTAAAAATCTGTCATAGTATAATTTGAGAGTGAAATTAAAGGTTATGCATCATTTTATGAAAGTTTTCTGAATGATTAAAGGTTAATACAAGGTAGAAAAAAAGTCCAAAAAATAGGGCAAAGTAGTAGCTTTAATAGAAGAAATGGGGTAGAATGGTAGAAGTTGCTTTTCGGTAGTTTAGAATCGAATCAACTGACAAATCTTTTAGATATACATGTTGTTAAATCAACTATTTTACTAAACTATTATATTTTTTTTGTTTTCAAGATGGCGTTTTATGTTGTCTTGGGAAGTGAAAAAGATTAGAATCAGTTTTTGAAAAAAGCCCTCATATAGTTTTTGAATCCTAGCAAATGGACCCCCATCTTTTCCAACCTTGCTAAAATTGATGAAAAACGATATGATAGAATGAAAAAAGCGAGGTGAAAAATGGACCAAAGACGGATTCAAACAGAAACACAGCAGATACTTGAAGATGTTTTAGACAAGGCTTCTATACAGGAAGGTGCACTATTTGTCTTAGGTTTGTCTTCGAGTGAAGTGCTGGGAGGACACATTGGCAAAGATTCGAGTCAGGAGATTGGTGAGCTAATCGTCAAGACAATGTTGGAGCTGTTGACGGCTAAGGGGATTCACCTAGCTGTTCAAGGTTGTGAACATGTCAATCGCGCTCTAGTTGTTGAACGAGAAGTGGCTATAAAATATCAGTTGGAGATTGTAAGTGTACTCCCAACCTTGCATGCAGGAGGTTCTGGTCAATTGGCCGCCTTTCGCTATATGAAGGATCCCGTGGAGGTTGAATTTATCAGGGCAGATGCTGGTTTGGACATTGGAGATACTGCTATTGGGATGCATATCAAACATGTTCAGGTACCCATTCGACCAGTCCTAAGAGAGATTGGTCAGGCTCATGTAACGGCACTTGCTAGTCGACCAAAACTCATTGGAGGGGCGCGTGCTCAATATCCAATAGATCACATTAGAAAGATTTAAAATGAAAAACAGAAAAATGCAGTTTGATAAAGTCATCAAATACTCTATTCGGAAGTTCTCAGTTGGTGTAGGTTCTGCAGTTATCGGGACATTTCTTTTGGGAGCGAACAACTTTTTAGTTGAAACTGTTGCAGCTAACGAAGTAGCGACACCTAGCCAAGTTCATTACCGTTATTTGGCTGAACAGGAATTGACAGAAGCAGAAAAAGCTTTGATCCATCGCGAACTCCCTTCAGATTTAAAACAAGATGATGTTGTCTATCTTGTTTACAGAAAAAAGGAAGTGACTTCTCAACAATTGCCGAACACTGGAAGCAAAGAGTTGGCATTGGCAACTCTCGGTTTTGCAACAGCGTCTATGGTTGTTGTGGTGATGTCTAAAAAACACCGCAATAAAATTCTTGGCCTTCTCTTTATTGGAGCGCTAGGTGGTAGTTACTTTATCCCTCAGTCAGCTCAAGCATTTGAGAATAAAATCTTAGTGTCCTACAACAAAACGATTACTGCAAGTAGTCAAGAGGACTTAGCCAAAGGTGTCATTCAGATCGAAGGATACGAATACGTAGGTTACTTTAAAGCATCAGATTTCCAAGAACAACCAGAGCAAATTGCTACTGCTAAGGGAACGCAAGAAGCGGGCCATGAAGGTGAATCTCTGGTTCAACCAGAATTGCCAACCTACACAGGCGAGATTACAGCCAAAGGAACCCAAGAAGAGGGTCACGAAGGCGAATCCCTAGTTCAGCCAGAATTGCCTGCCTATACAGGCGAACTTAGCGCTAAAGGAACTCAAGAAGCAGGCCACGAAGGCGAATCTTTGGTTCAACCAGAAGCTCCAGCCTACACAGGCGAGATTACAGCAAAAGGGACCCAAGAAGAGGGTCACGAAGGCGAAGCCTTAGTTCAACCAGAAGCTCCAGCTTATAAACCTGAAGAAACTGCTAAAGAAACTCAGGAAAAAGGTCACGAAGGTAAATCTTTGGTTCAGCCAGAAGCTCCAGCCTACACAGGCGAGATTACAGCCAAAGGGACCCAAGAAGAGGGTCACGAAGGTGAATCTTTGGTTCAGCCAGAAGCCCCAGCCTACACAGGAGAGATTATTGCCAAAGGGACCCAAGAAGAGGGTCACGAAGGCGAAGCCTTAGTTCAACCAGAAACTCCAGCCTACACAGGAGAGATTAGTGCTAAAGGAACTCAAGAAAAAGGTCAAGAAGGTGAGTCTTTAGTTCAGCCAGAATTACCAGCTTATACAGGTGAGATTAGTGCTAAAGGCACGCAAGAAGAGGGTCACGAAGGCGAAGCCTTAGTTCAACCAGAAGCTCCAGCTTATAAACCTGAAGAAACTGCTAAAGGAACTCAGGAAAAAGGTCACGAAGGTGAATCTCTAGTTCAACCAGCATTGCCAGCTTACACAGGTGAGATTAGCACTAAAGGGACTCAAGAAGAAGGTCACGAAGGTGAATCTCTAGTTCAACCAGAAAACCCAGCCTACACAGGTGAGATTAGTGCTAAAGGAACTCAAGAAAAAGGTCAAGAAGGTGAGTCTTTAGTTCAGCCAAAATTACCAGCTTATACAGGTGAGATCAGTGCCAAAGGCACCCAAGAAGAGGGTCATGAAGGCGAATCCCTAGTTCAACCAGAGTTGCCAGCCAACACGGGTGAGCTTACAGCCAAAGGTACACAAGAAGAAGGTCACGAAGGTGAACCCTTAGTTCAACCAGAATTGCCAGCCTACACCGGTGATCTTACAGCTAAAGGCACCCAAGAAGAGGGTCACCAAGGTGAATCCCTAGTTCAGCCAGAATTGCCAGAGTATACAGTAGCTGAAGCAACTATTACAGAAACTGAAACAGTAGCAGTTCCATATACAAAGGAGTATGTAGCTGATGATACTCGCTACACTGATGAAGAAACAGTGATTCAAAACGGTCAAGCAGGAAGTCAGCTGATTCATCGTGTCTATAAGACAGTCGATGGTCAAAAAGTTGGGGACCCAATCAGCACGAGTACAGAAACTGTTACGGCGCCAGTAAACGAAAAAATTAGTCGTGGTACCAAGGCTATTGAAGGTCAAGTTGAAGAAGTTTCGTTTGAAGAAATTCCTTTCGAAACAAGAACAGAAGTAGACAGCACTCTTCCGAAGGGAACAGAAGTTGTTGCTCAAGCTGGTCAAAACGGTAAGAAAAAGATTACCAAAGTCTATAAGACTCTTAAAGGAGTGAAAACTGCAGATGCTCCAACGATTTCAGAGGAAGTTGTTGAAGCAGCTCAAGATCGTATCATCAAGAAAGGTGATCAAATCCTGACTGCGCCAACCTTGACACTTACTCAAATTGATAAAGAAGAGTTAGAGCGTAGTGCCAAGGCTCGTTACCAATTGGTCAAACCAACAGGTGTAACCATTAAATCTCTTGAAGTTGTTTTGAAAGATGGAGACACTAGCCTTCAAACAGTCAACATGTCTGAGGGAGATTTGACCGCTAATCTTACAAACTTGAAGTATTATAAGGACTACAAGATTGCAACCAAGATGGTTTACGATCGTGGAAATGGGAATGAAGAAGTAGTTCTCACGGAAGAACCACTAAGACTCGATCTCAAAAAAGTCGAAGTCAAAAACATTAAGGAAACAAGCCTTATCAGTGTTGATGACCAAGGTGTAGAAACTGATAATAGTCTCTTGTCAGCAAAACCATCAGATGTTAAACCTTATTACTTGAAAGTGACAACTCATGATAACAAGGTGACAAAACTTGCTGTTGATAAGATTGAAGAAGTCACAGTTGATGGTAAAGCATTATTCAAAGTGACTGCTAAAGCACCAGACCTAGTCCAACGTAATGCAGATAATCAGTTTGCAGAGGAGTATGTTCATTACTTTGCTAAACCAAAAGCCCATGAAGGTGATGTTTACTATGATTTCAATGACCTTGTAAAAGCAATGCAGGCCAATCCTACTGGTACCTTTAAGCTTGGTAGCAGTATGAATGCAAGTAACGTGCAACCAGCTGGCAAGTCTTATGTAACCAATGCCTTCAAGGGAACATTGGAAAGTACAGAAGGTAATAAATTTGCCATCCATAACATTACGAGACCATTGTTTGGTAACATTGAAGGTGGTACTGTCAAGAATCTCTTGCTTGAAAATGTCAATATTGACATGCCAGGATTTGATCGAGTAGCACCAATCGCAAATGTTATCAAAAATAATGCAACTGTCGAAAATGTTAAAGTAACAGGTAATGTTATCGGGGGCAACGATGTAGCTGGTATTATCAATAAAATTGATGGTAGTGGTAAGGTAAGTAATGTTGCCTTTATCGGTAAAATTCACGCCGCTGGAAACAAAGGTTGGTACTTAGCAGGTGTTCTAGGTGAAAACTGGAAAGGTATCGTAGAAAAAGCCTACGTTGATGCTGAAATTACTGGGAATAAGGCAAAAGCAGCAGGATTAGTTTATTCTTCTCAAAATGGTGGAGATAACCATACACTAGGAAGAGAAGGTGTTCTCAGAAATTCAGTTGCTAAAGGTTCTATCGAGCTGAAAGAAGCTGTTCAATCTGGTGGCTTGCTGGGTACCAACTGGGCCTTGGGTGCTATTGAAGACAACATCACCATGATGAAAGTCAAAACTGGTGAGATGGTCTTTGGTCACTCTGATATTGACGCCGATGATTACTTCACGTATTCAAGAACAAAACGTAACTTCAGTGTTGAGGGAGTAAGTGAGGGTAATAAATCTTATAAGAATTCTCGCAAGATTCCTAGCATCTCACAAGAAGAAGCTGACAAGAAGATTGAATCAATGGGAATCACTGCTGATAAATTTGAAAGCACTAAACCTGTTGAAGACAAACTCAATAACATTGTCAACAAAGCTGATCAATACAAAACAATCGATGGTTACGACGCCTCTCGTGAACTTGCCTACCGTAATATTGAAAAATTACAACCATTCTACAACAAAGAGTGGATCGTAGACCAAGGGAACAAACTTGCTGCTGATAGTCCTCTCTTGACCAAGGAAGTCTTGTCTGTTACTGCCATGAAGGGCAATGCCTTTGTGACAGAATTGGCTGATGCTGACCACATTTTGGTGCATTATGGTGATAAGACAAAAGACATCTTTACTGTTTCACTGAAAGAATCTAAGGTCAAACAAGTGAAAGAGTACAGCATTGCTGAACTTGGAGAAGTTGTTTACACGCCTAATATCGTTGACAAAGACCGTGGCGATCTTATCAATGCTATCGTTGAAAAATTAAGTCCAGTTGAATTACAATCAGACCCAATTTATCAACGATTAGGAAGAACTGGGGATAATAGAGTTAATGCGATCAAGAACCTTTACCTCGAAGAAACCTTCAAAGAAGTCAAGGATAATCTGGCTAAATTTGTGAAACAGTTGCTTGAAAATGAAGATCATCAATTAAACACAGATGAGGCTGCTAAACGTGCCTTGATCAAGAAAATTGATGATAACAAGGCAGCGGTTCTTCTTGGTTTGTCTTACCTCAATCGTTACTACGGAGTTAAGTTTGATAACTTTAATATCAAGCAACTTATGTTGTTCAAACCAGACTTCTATGGTAAAAATGTCAATGTGTTAGACTTCTTGATTCAGATTGGTTCTAAAGAAAGTAACATTAAAGGTGATAGAACTTTAGAAGCTTATCGCGAAGCTATCGGTGGAGTTATCGGTATCAGCGAGTTAAATAGTTTCTTAGACTATAATATGCGTCTATTCACAAATGATACAAACTTGAACGATTGGTTTATCAAAGCAACCAAAGATAATGTTTATATCGTTGAACCAGCAACAACAACTCCTGAGTTTGCTGATAAGAAACACAGAGCTTATGAAGGCTTAAACAATGATATGCACGGTAAGATGATCTTGCCACTCTTGAACTTAAAAGATGCCCATATGTTCTTGATTTCAACTTACAATACAATGGCTTATAGTTCATTCGAGAAATATGGTAAGTATACTGAAGCAGAACGTAATGCCTTCAAAGCTGAAATCGATAAAGTAGCCAAAGCTCAACAAAATTATCTAGACTTCTGGTCACGTCTATCGTTAGATAAAGTACGTAATAAACTTCTTAAGAGCAATAACATGGTACCAACACCAGTTTTGGATAACCAAAATTACAAGGATATCAGCACAGACCGTTACGGACATACAAACAGTGGTAAAGATGTGGCGCCTATCCGTGAATTGTATGGACCTACAGACCGTTATCATGCGACTGACTGGCGTATGGGAGCTGTGGCTCGTGTCTATGCGAATCCATATAAAGATGACTCTGTCTTCTTCATGGTTACCGATATGATTAGTGACTTTGGTATTTCAGCCTTTACACACGAAACAACTCACGTAAATGACCGTATGGTCTACTTGGGTGGTTCAAGACACCGTGAAGGTACTGATTTGGAAGCATTTGCACAAGGTATGTTGCAAACTCCATCAGTATCAAATCCAAATGGTGAATACAAAGCCCTAGGTCTTAACATGGCTTATGAACGCCCAAATGATGGAAATCAATGGTATAACACCAATCCAAATGATCTGAAGTCACGTGACGAAATTGATCGTTACATGAAGGGCTACAACGACACTCTTATGCTTCTGGATTATCTTGAAGGAGAGGCTGTTCTCGATAAAGCAAATCAAGATTTAAACAACGCTTGGTTCAAGAAGGTTGATAAGCAATACCGAGGAAATAACACCAAGAACCAATTCGACAAGGTTCGACCTTTAAGTGATGAGGAGAAAGCTATTCCTTTACGCACAGTAGATGACTTAATTACGAACAACTTCATGACCAACCGTGGTCCAGGTAACAGAGTTTATAATCCTACTGACTTTGATTCTGCTTATGTGAATGTTCCAATGATGACTGGTATCTATGGTGGTAATACAAGTGAAGGTGCTCCAGGAGCGATGTCATTTAAACACAATACCTTCAGAATTTGGGGTTACTATGGTTATGAAAAAGGCTTCTTAAACTATGCTTCTAACATGCTAAAAGCCGAATCTAAAAAAGCTGGTAAAGAGACTCTAGGTGATGACTTCATCATTAACAAGATTTCTGAAGGAAAATTCAACAATCTTGAAGATTGGAAGAAAGCTTACTTCAATGAAGTTGTAACAAGTGCCAAAAATGGAATTCAATCTATTGAAATCGATGGTAAAACATACAATAGCTATGAAGACTTGAAACGTGCATTTGCTGAAGCAGTTGATAAAGATAAGGCTACTCTAAGTAACGGATCTGTCAAATTTGATAACACCGTATCACTTAAAGAAAAACTCTTCAAGAAACTTCTTCAACAAACAGATAGCTTTAAAACTTCTATCTTTAAATAATCCAAAACTCTCATCTGCTTAGCAGGTGGGAGTTTTTGTAATCAAGAAGCTTAATGATTTTCCAAACAGATTTTAAGTATTTTTAGCAAGGTAGGTATATAATAGAACTACAAAGTAAATATCTATATTCATATGATAACGAGGAAGATGATGAAGATGAAAAAATGGCAAGCAACTGTATTGGTCTGCGCTAGTCTGGTCTGTCTATCAGCTTGTAAAAATCAGATGGAGAGCCAAGCTGATAAGCAAAATGGAGACAAAAATGCACAAGTTAGCTCTCAAATGGCAAAACAAGGGGAAGCAGTTCCAGACTTTGAGCTTATGGGAGTTGATGGTAAAACCTATCGTCTATCAGATTATAAAGGCAAAAAAGTCTATCTCAAATTTTGGGCATCTTGGTGCTCTATTTGTCTAGCTAGTTTACCTGATACCGATGAGCTTGCAAAAGAAGCAAGTGATGACTATGTCATCTTGACAGTGGTTTCTCCTGGTCAAAAAGGAGAGCAAGCAGAAGAAGCCTTTAAAAAATGGTATCAGGGTTTGGACTATAAAGATTTACCAGTATTGCTAGACCCTTCGGGACAACTTTTAGCGAGTTACGGAGTTCGTTCTTATCCGACTCAGGCTTTTATTGATAAAGAAGGTAAACTAGTTAAGACCCAGCCAGGCTTTATGGATAAGGATACTATTTTACAGATGCTAAAAAACATAGATTAGAGGCTCATCATGAATGATAAATTAAAAATAATTGTATTCATAGGAATCATCATTTGCATTATTATTGGACTTTTATTTCTTTTGGAAAAAAGGAGCGCAAGCTACACAGATACCACTCAAATCGAGAAGGCAGCAGTTAGTCAGGGACAAAAGGCCAAGAAAAAAACTGAGCCAAGTAAAGATGCTGACCTACATGAAATCTATCTAGCGGGAGGCTGTTTTTGGGGAGTCGAAGAGTATTTTTCAAGAGTAGCAGGTGTGACAGATGCTGTTTCTGGCTATGCGAATGGCAGAGGAGAAACAACCCAGTATGAATTGATCGGCCAAACCGGGCATGCTGAGACTGTTCATGTGACCTATGATGCCAATCAAATTTCTCTAAAAGAAATCTTGCTCCATTATTTCCGCATTATCAATCCAACTAGTAAAAATAAGCAGGGAAATGATGTGGGGACTCAGTACAGAACAGGAGTCTACTATAAGGACGAGCAGGACCTAGAAGTTATCAATCAAGTTTTTGACCAAGTTTCTCAGAAGTACGACCAACCTCTAGCGGTTGAAAAGGAAGCCTTAAGAAACTTTATTGTGGCTGAGGATTACCACCAAGACTATCTCCAGAAAAATCCTAATGGATATTGCCATATCAATGTCAATCAAGCAGCCTATCCTGTTATTGATGCGAGTAAATATCCAAAACCGAGTGACGATGAATTGAAAAAACTCCTCTCTCCTGAAGAGTATGCAGTGACTCAAAACAGTCAAACAGAACGAGCCTTTTCAAATCGTTACTGGGATAAGTTTGAAGCAGGAATTTATGTGGATGTGGCAACTGGAGAACCTCTCTTTTCTTCGAAAGATAAATTTGAATCGGGCTGTGGTTGGCCAAGCTTTACCCAGCCTATCAGTCCAGATGTTGCGACCTATAAGGAAGACAAGTCTTATAATATGGTCAGAACAGAAGTCAGAAGTCGAACAGGGAATTCTCACCTAGGACATGTCTTTACAGATGGGCCTAAGGACAAGGGAGGTCTACGCTATTGTATCAATAGTCTATCCATCCGCTTTATTCCTAAGGAACAAATGGAAGAAAAAGGTTATGGCTATTTGTTGGAATATGTTGAGTGAACGTGATATTCTTAAAAAGAGTTTACTAAAAATGTTTTAGATTCATATTTGATTTTTTTAGAAGTGTTTACTTTAATATTTGAAGTCTAATTGCTCTTAAATAAAGATATTTTTAAATAAAAGAAAAAAATTATCAAAAAACGATAAAAAAGTGTTGCATTTCAAAAAAATTATGCTATACTAGATATATCGATAAACAATAATAAGTTTTCGAGTAGTAACAAAAAGAGCTCATTTGTTGCTAAAACAAAAATATTTTATAAAAGAGGAAATCATCATGAAAAAAACTACATCAACTAAAATCGTAAACTTTACTAAATCACTTGTTACATTAGGCTCTAATTTCGGAATCTTTACCCTCAGTTTCTTTAGTATCGCTTCCTTAGTTCTTCTCCTTGGTCAATTTGATATCAGCCAACTAATGCCTGAAGGTGGGGAGGTAACAAGATCAGGCTACGAAGCGTGGGGAGGAGTTAATGCCTTTGTTCTAACCTTTGTTGCTGGTAATACACTTCTGATTTATGGCCTTATCAAATTAAAACAGTTTGCTAAGGACTTTAAAGAAAGCGATCTTTTTGAAAATACAACCATTTCATTCTTGAAAAAGGGTGCAGTTTTAATGACGCTAGTAGGAGCAATCCAAGGTATTACAGAACTTATTCTTAACCCAGCTCATATTATTTTTAACTTCTCGATTGCAGCATTTTTGTTTATTGCTAGCTTGGTGCTTACTTCTATCAAAAATCAATTTTCAGATAAAGTAGCATAAGACATGCACGTAAAACTTACTATTATTGTATAATATAGTAGAGATTAGAAACGAGGTTTTGAAATTAATGTTTAAGAAAAATTCCTACTTACCATTTGCTTTAGGTTTTATTAATATCCTACTTTTTATCTTGGGAGTATCTTTAGTTATATCCATCCTTTTAACAGTTTTCAATGTAACTGAGATTAGCCTATTTAACCTTGGGACTATTTCCTTAAAACCTGATATGGTGAATACTTCAATACTAGTGAGTGCTTTGTCCTTTATCAATAGCTTTATCATTCTGTTTGTACTATTCTGTGTTAGACAGTTCTTCCAAAATATCATTAATGAACAGATTTTTACAGTTCATAATGTCAAACTTGCTAATCGTATTTCTCTATCACTTTTTCTTGCTTCATTTCTTGGAGATGGGATTTTGACACTCAATGGTTATTCATTTCTGAATATAACTTTCATGGTTACTGCACTCGTTGTTTGGACAATTGGAAAAGTCCTTGAAAAAGCAAACGAAATTGCAGAAGAAAATGAGTTTACAATCTAGAGAAAGGAGACTATACCGTGATTGTCATTAATCTAGATGTCGAATTAGCAAAGAAAAAAATGCGTTCAGGAGATTTAGCAGAACGTGTAGGTATTACTCCGGCAAATCTTTCCATACTGAAAACAGGTAAGGCCAAAGCTATACGTTTTTCAACGCTAGAAGCCATTTGTAAAGAACTTGGGTGCCAACCTGGTGATATATTGGAATATGTGCCAGATTAAAAATTGGTTCAGCATAAGCTGAACCTTTTTTTATTCAAAAAATGATCAATTTATCTATAAAAAATTTTGTAAAAAAATCAATAAAATATTATAATAAGATTACGAAAACGGAACAAAGGAGATGTCTTTAAGGACAAGAACAAAGCTGATATGGAAGATAGAAAAAAGCTACAAAAATTTGCCATTCGTAAACTGAGTATGGGAGTGGGCTCGGTATTGATTGGACTTGCCTTCGTTGGAGGAACACTTGAACCCAAACTGGTTCAGGCTGATGAAACCAAGCAAGTTTCCTTTCATTATTTATCGGAATCGGAGTTGACAGCTGCTGAACGTGAACTCATTCATCATGAATTACCACAAGATCTTAGTCAAGAGAGCTATTATCTAGTCTATCGTAAGCAGGGACAAGCCGTCTTACCTCAAACAGGATCAGTCACCTTCCCCTTGGCTGGTCTTGGTCTTCTGACGGCTAGTTTGGTGGTTTTCCTATTTTCTAGGAAAAAGCCTTCTAAGATAGTTGGAGTGTTATTGATTGCTTCTCTTGGTAAGAGTTTATTACTCCCTTATCATGTATTTGCTTTTGAACACAAGGACTTGCTAGCTTATGATCAGACTAAAACTCTTGTGTCTGCAGATGGTTTCTCTCAAGGGATTATTGACATTAAAGGCTATGACTATGTCGGTTATTTATTAGAGTCGGATTTAAGAGGAACAGGGCAAGATCTAACATCTAGTGGAAATCCAGAGATTCCTGCAAAGCCAGTAAATCAAGCAGCCGTTCATGAAATTCCCGAATTTACAGGCGGTGTATCCGGCGACTCCTTGGTTGAGCCAACAAAACCAACATTTGAAGGAGGAGTCAATGGCCCAGGTACAGTAGCTGAAGCCTTGCCAGAGTATACCCCAGAATTGAGTAGTCAAAGTGGCATCCCAGAAGTCCACGACAAACCAGACTTTACAGGCGGAGTATCAGGCGAATCCTTGGTTGAGCCGTCAAAACCAACATTTGAAGGTGGAGTCAATGGCCCAGGAGCAGTAGCTGAAGCCTTACCAGAGTATACCCCAGAATTTAGCAGTCAAAGTGGCGTGCCGGAAGTACATGACAAAGCAGACTTCACAGGTGGAGTATCAGGCGAATCCTTAGTCGAGCCAACAAAACCAACATTTGAAGGTGGAGTCAATGGCCCAGGAGCAGTAGCTGAAGCCTTACCAGAGTATACCCCAGAATTTAGCAGTCAAAGTGGCATCCCAGAAGTCCATGACAAAGAAGACTTTACAGGTGGCGTATCAGGCGAATCCTTGGTTGAGCCAACGAAACCAACATTTGAAGGTGGAGTCAATGGCCCAGGTGCAGTAGCCGAAAGCTTACCAGAGTATACCCCAGAGTTTAGCAGTCAAAGTGGCATCCCAGAAGTCCACGCCAAACCAGACTTTACAGGTGGCGTATCCGGCGACTCCTTGGTTGAACCGGTTAAGCCGGCATTTGAAGGTGGAGTCAATGGCCAAGGAGCAGTAGCTGAAGCCTTACCAGAGTACACACCAGAATCGAGTAGTCAAAGTGGCGTGCCAGAAGTCCACGCCAAACCAGACTTTACAGGCGGCGTATCCGGCGACTCCTTGGTTGAGCCGTCAAAACCAACATTTGAAGGTGGAGTCAATGGCCCAGGTACAGTAGCTGAATCCTTACCAGAGTATACCCCAGAATTGACTAGTCAAAGTGGCGTCCCAGAAGTCCATGACAAACCAGTGTTTACAGGCGGCGTATCCGGCGAATCCTTAGTTGAGCCAACAAAACCAACATTTGAAGGTGGAGTCAATGGCCCAGGTACAGTAGCTGAAGCTTTGCCTGAGTATACCCCAAAATTGAGTAGTCAAAGTGGCATCCCAGAAGTTCGTGACAAACCAGACTTTACAGGCGGCGTATCCGGCGAATCCTTAGTCGAGCTACCTAAACCATCATTTGAAGGTAGTGTTAATGGCCAAGGTGTAATAGCTGAAATCTTACCAGAGTATGAAGGAGGCGCAGTTCCCGTTGATACTCTGAAACAGGACCTCCCAGAGTTTACAGGAGGCGTATCCGGCGAATCCTTAGTCGAGTCCTCAAAACCAACATTTGAAGGTGGTGTTAATGGCCAAGGTACAGTAGTTGAAGTCTTACCAGATTATGAAGGAGGCGCAGTTCCAGTTGATACTCTGAAACAGGAAATCCCAGAGTTTACAGGAGGCGTATCCGGCGAATCCTTAGTTGAGCCGTCTAAACCAACATTTGAAGGTGGAGTCAATGGCTCAGGTATAGTAGCCGAAAGCTTACCAGATTATGAAGGTGGGGCAGTTCCCGTTGATACTCTGAAACAGGAAATCCCTAGCTATAGTGGTGGTGTGAATGCTACTGAAGCGCTCGTTCAAGATGCAAAACCGACTCTATATATCGAAGTCCGAAAAGAGTTGATTCCTAAACAAACTAGGGAAAAGATTGATCCAGACATGCTTGTCGGTGAAACAAGAATCGAGCAAGTCGGTCAAGATGGTGAGAAAGAGATTGTTACCAGCTATGAGGAAAAAGATGGGAAACGTATCTCAGAACTCAAAGAAACAACACGAATTTTAAGAGAAGCTAAAGATCAGATCATTGTCCGTGGTAGTAAGAAAAAAGTAGAGATCAAACCTGTACCAGTCCTAACTCTTTCTACTATTACTGGAAATTCGATGAGCCGTTCAGCTCGCTTAAGTTATAATCTGAACAAGGCAGATGGCGTTACCGTCTCAAAAATTAGTGCCACTATTAAAGCCAAGGGGCTAGAGGAACAGACTCTTGACTTGACGAGTGATCAACTGGAAGCAACAGTTGATAATCTAAAACTCTACACGGACTACACTATTTCTACAAGGATGGTCTACAACCGTGGTAAGGGTGAGGAGAGCACTCTGCTTGAGGACAAAAAGCTCCGTCTAGAGCTTAAAAAGCTAGAAATAAAAGATATCAAGGAAACAAGCCTTATCAAGGTTGAAAATGGCAGAGAGACTGAGATTCAACAATTGGCGGAAGCACCAAGGAATTTGGAAAACTACTATCTCAAGGTCAGCTCTAAAGATCATAAGACTAGCCGTTTAGCCATCAAGTCTATTCAAACTGAGAGAATAAACGGAAAAGAGTATTACAAGGTGACTGCTGAGGCAACTGACTTGATTCAACGTAATGCTCAGAAAATCTTTGAAGCAGGCTATAGCTACTATCTGGCTAAGTCGAAAACTGAATCACCTACTATTGTTAATGTAAAAGAATACGCTTATCAGGACATCCAAGATTATGATAGTCGCCATAATCAAGCCTATCGCAACCTTGAAAAATTACAACCTTTCTACAATAAAGAATGGATCGTTAATCAAGGGAACAAGCTAGATCTTGATCACAATCTAGCCAAGAAAGAGGTGGTCTCTGTTATTGCTATGAAGGGACAAGATTTTGTGACGGACCTGTCAGCGGCAGATCATATCATGGTTCATTATGCAGATCAGACCAAGGATGTATTTGCAATTACTTCACAAAATTCTGGCTTGACTGCCATCAAGGAATACAAGATTGCTGACTTGGATGTGCTTTATACTCCAGATATGCTGGTTAAGGACCGTTCAGCTCTAGCCAAGGACCTGACCTCAATCCTGAAAACAGTGGACTTACAATCTGAAGGAGTTCATCAAGTTCTAGATGATCAAACCACTAGCCTTGATAAGAAGGTTGAGGCTGTGAAGAATTGGTATCTAGAAGAAAGCTTTGCAGAGGTCAAAGCGCAGCTGGGAACTCTGGTTGATAAGTTACTCACCAATCTAGACTATCAGTGGAATGATTCACCTGCTAGTACCGCTGCTCTGAAGCAAAAAGTTCAGGATAATCAGTCTGCTATCATGCTGGGACTTGCTTATCTTAATCGCTATTATGGTATCCGATTTGCGGATTACAATCTGAAAGAACTCATGCTCTTTAAACCAGATTTTTATGGCCAAAATGTGGATATCTTAGATCGGTTGATTGAACTCGGTTCAAGAGAAAGCAACCTAAAAGGCGACCAGACTCATGAAACCTTTGCAAGAGTCCTAGCCAAGGATACAAAATCTGAAGATTTACATGCCTTCTTAGACTACAACAGACAGTTATTGACGACTGACAAGGATATGAATGACTGGTTTGTGAATGCCACCAAGGGCCATGTGTACATAGTAGAGCGAGCTTCTAAGAATCAAGAAATTGCAAATCGGAAGCATCGGGCTTATGACAATCTGAATAACTGGCTGCATCGCAATATGATTCTGCCTTTGTTGAATGTGAAGAAGGCACAGATGTTCCTGATTTCCAACTACAATACCATTACCTTCGGATCAGCTGATAAATCTGGCAAAACCATAGACCAGATGAAGGCTGACATTGATCTAGTAGCGGACCGTCAGTTGACTTACTTGGACTTTTGGTATCGACTTGCGGCTGATGATGTCAAAGACCGTATGGTTAAGAGTGACTTTAATGTGGCTACTCCAGTTTGGGAAGGCTATCGCGTTGATGGACGTGGCTGGGTAGAGCGTTATGGACATACTAGTGGTATGGCAGACTATGCGCCAATTCGTGAAGTATTTGGGCCAGCAGGTCGCTACTATAAGGACAACAAGCTAGGAGCCTATGCCTCTATCTATCCAAAGATAAATGCCAGAGATGCTGTTCACTTTGTAGACATAGATATGATGAGTGAGTATGGTTTGTCTGTCTACACCCACGAGACAACGCACGTCAACGATCGTATTGTCTATCTGGGTGGCTACAAACATCGTGAAGGAACCTATGTAGAAGCCTATGCTCAGGGTATGCTCCAGTCACCGGCTGAGGAAGGCCATCAAGGTGAATATGGCGCTCTCGGTATCAATATGGCTTACATGCGACCAAATGATGGGGAACAATGGTACAATCCAGATCCAACCAAGTTGCAAACACGCCAGCAGATTGACCACTACATGAAAGGTTATAATGAGGCTTTGATGCTTCTAGATTATCTGGAAGGAGAACGCGTTCTTGCTAAGAATGATCTGGCTTTGAAGAAGGCTTGGTTCAGCAAGATGACCAAGCAAATGCGTCATCAGGACCAGGATAATAAACTCCTTGCTCCTAACCAGTGGGACTATGTCCGTCCATTGACAGATGAGGAAGCCAAGACTCAGCTAAATTCTGTGGATGACTTAATCAAAAATAACATTATCACCAATAGGCATTATCAGGGAACTTACCGACCAGAAGAACTCAAGACAGCTTATGTCAATGTCAAGATGGTGGATGCTATCTATGGTGGAAATACCAGTCAGGGAGCTCCTGGAGCCATCTCCTTCAAACATAATGCCTTCCGTATGTGGGGTTATTATGGTTACGAAAATGGTTTCCTAGGCTATGCTTCTAATAAATACAAGGATGAGGCCTTAAGCGAGGGACGTGACACCCTTGGGGATGATTTCATTATCCAGAAGGTTTCGAAAGGCAAGTTCCAGAACTTGGAAGAATGGAAGAAGGCTTGGTTTGACGCTATTATTGCTAAGGCAAAACGAGGAATCCATAGTTTTGAAATTGATGGTCAGCAAATTGATTCTTATGAGAAATTGCAAGACTTGTTTGACCAAGCAGTAGAAACGGATTACCGAAACTTCAAGTACGGAGGCTCAGTTGCCAATTATACAGTAGCTCTGAAGAAAAAAGTCTTCCAAAAACTATTGCAGATCACAGATGCCTTTTCATCTGAACTCTTTCCTAAAGGATAGATAAAAAGTCGGTGTGATAAAAGAGGATGCTATGTTCAGATTTTCTTAGAAAGTCACATCTACTTTATCATTCTCAAAGAATAAAATTGCCAGATCTCCTGTTGGGGTCTGGCTTTTATGGTATACTTAGGATATGCATAGAAAAACAGTGATTGATTTTAGGGCTTTGGGCGAGCGATACACCTTTACCCAGCCTATCAAAGAGTTAAAAACCAGAGATTTATCAGAAGTGACAGACTTGCTAGCACAAGTAGAAAGCTACCAAGAACAGGGCTATTATGTGGTGGGTTATGTTAGTTATGAAGCAGCACCTGCTTTTGAGGAGAAGTTAGCGGTTCACGAGGGTCCCTTGTTAGGAGAGTATCTTCTCTATTTCACTATTCATGACAGCGTTGAAACATCTAGCATTCCTCTGACTTATGAGGAGGTGGAATTACCATCAAACTGGCAGGAACTAACATCTCCAGAGGCCTATGAAAAGGCAATTACGCAAATTCACCATCATTTAAGACAAGGGGATACCTATCAGGTCAATTATACGGTCCAACTCGAGCAGAATTTAAGTGCCAATCCTTTTGCTATCTACAATCGTATGGTGGTGGAGCAGGAAGCGGGATATAATGCTTACGTAGAGCACGACGACATGGCAGTGATTTCCATGAGCCCAGAACTCTTTTTTGAGCAAAATGGCCGTGAATTAACGACTCGTCCTATGAAGGGAACGACTAAACGTGGACTGACTGAAGATGAAGACTTGAAAGAGTCTGCTTGGTTGGCGCAGGATCCCAAAAATCGTTCAGAAAACATGATGATAGTGGATCTCTTGCGAAATGACATGAATCGTATTTCTGAGGTTGGTAGTGAGCATGTGGAGCGTTTATGCCAAGTAGAGCAGTATTCTACAGTGTGGCAGATGACTTCGACCATCAAGAGTCAGTTACGACCGGATGTTGACCTAGTTGCGATTTTTCGTTCGCTCTTTCCATGTGGCTCCATCACAGGAGCTCCCAAGATAGCGACCATGGAAATTATCAAGAACTTGGAGCCACAAGCTAGAGGAGTTTACTGTGGAACTGTTGGACTCTTACTTCCCAATGGACGAAGGATTTTCAATGTGGCTATTCGAACCATTCAGCTTCATAAAGGTCAAGCCATCTATGGGGTTGGTGGTGGCATCACTTGGGATAGTACTTGGGAGTCAGAATACCGTGAAGTCCAGCAAAAGGCTGCTGTTCTTTATCGCAAACAGCCTCGTTTTCAACTGATAACGACAGGGAAAATCAGCCAGAAAACCTTGCTCTTTGAAAAGCAACATCTGGAAAGACTGCAAAAGGCTAGTCGTTATTTTGCCTTTCCATTTGACCAAGAAGTTTTGAGACAAAAAATAGAGAAGGAGTACCAGTCTTGTGACATCCGTCAAGATTATCGGATACGAATCAGTCTCAGCAAATCTGGAGAGATTGAAATTGAACGACAAGTATTGACACCACTTAGCTCTAGTTTTTGTCAGGCCAAACTTTGTCTGCAAGAAGCTGATTTGCAGCAGGCCTTTACCTATTTTAAAACGACATACCGACCGCATTTGACAATGGGAGAGAATGAAATTATTTATCATACTGCTGATGGAAAATTGCTTGAAACCTCTATTGGCAATCTGGTTTTGAAAATGGATGGGAAACTCTATACACCGCCAAGTCAACTAGGTTTTTTACCAGGGATTTATCGTCAACACTTGCTTGAAAACGAACAAGTAGAAGAGAAGGTCTTGACCATAGAAGATTTGAATCAAGCAGAGGCTGTCTATGGCTGTAATGCAGTCAGGGGCTTGTATGAGTTATCATTACAGGAGAACTAAATGAAACTTATATTTTTACATGGCCTAGGTCAGTCAGCAGATAGTTGGAGGGAAGTTCAAGATTTGCTGGCAGATTATCCCTCTGAAGCCCTGGACTTATTTCCTTCAGGAGTTGGGACCTATCAAGAAGCTAAGGAGCGTATTTATCAGCGCTTATCAAAGGAGACAGAACCTTTTGTCCTAATCGGTTTGTCCTTAGGGGCTGCACTTGCACTGGAGCTTTCAAGTTTTGAGATACCAAATCTTCAGGCCTTGGTTTTGTCAGGATGTCCACTGAAACTAGCGGGTAACATTCCTTTTTACATTCAGTTGCTGATATTCAAATTACTTCCTAAGAGGATATATGAGAAGCAGGGGGCAGATAAGGCTCTTATGGTTGGAGTTTCCGAGGAATTAAAAACACTTGATTTAAGAGAGATTGCACGGAATTGTCCCTATCCAAGCTTGTTGATCTGTGGTAGTCAGGATAAGCCTAATCTCAGTTCAATGAAAAGTATTCATGAACTGATGCCAGATTCCCAGTTTCAGATCATCCCTGACGGCCCTCATGTCTTGAATAAGGCAAAACCAAAAGAGTTTGCAGAAATAACCAGAAGTTTTCTTGAATTGCTGAAACAAGTTTGATAAAATAATAAAGAAGTGATAAATCATAAAGGAGATAAAGATGAGTCAAAAGATTATTGGGATTGACCTTGGTGGGACTTCTATCAAGTTCGCTATTTTAACACAAGAAGGAGAAATCCAAGAAAAATGGTCTATCAAGACTAACATTTTGGATGAGGGAAGCCATATCGTAGACGATATGATTGAAACTATTCAACACCGATTGGGCTTGCTTGGATTGTCTGCTGAAGATTTCCGTGGAATTGGTATGGGGTCACCTGGTGTGGTTGACCGTGAAAAAGGGACTGTTATCGGTGCATACAACCTCAACTGGAAAACTCTTCAACCAATCAAAGAAAAAATGGAAAAAGCCTTGGGTATTCCATTCTTCATTGACAACGACGCCAACGTGGCAGCTCTTGGTGAGCGTTGGATGGGTGCTGGTGAAAACCAACCAGACGTTGTCTTTATGACACTTGGTACAGGTGTTGGTGGCGGTATCGTGGCAGAAGGAAAATTACTTCACGGTGTTGCTGGTGCTGCAGGTGAACTTGGACATATCACAGTTGACTTTGATCAACCAATCGCATGTACGTGTGGTAAAAAAGGCTGTCTTGAGACAGTAGCTTCAGCAACAGGGATTGTCAACTTGACTCGTCGTTATGCAGATGAATACGAAGGTGATGCAGAGTTGAAACGCTTGATTGATGACGGAGAAGAAGTAACAGCTAAAACTGTCTTTGATTTGGCAAAAGAAGGAGACGACCTTGCCTTGATCGTTTACCGTAACTTCTCACGTTACTTGGGTATTGCATGTGCCAACATCGGTTCAATCCTTAACCCATCAACAATCGTTATCGGTGGTGGTGTGTCAGCTGCTGGAGATTTCCTTCTCCAAGGTGTACAAAAGGTTTATGATGAAAATACCTTCCCACAAGTTCGCACAACAACTAAGTTGGCTCTTGCCACTCTAGGAAATGACGCTGGAGTGATTGGTGCTGCGTCACTTGTCTTGCAATAAATAAACATAAAAAGGAGAAAATTGCTTTCCGTAAGCGAGTGATTTTCCTCCTTTCTTTTTTTATGCTATACTAGTTAAGACAATAATTGAGGTGAGAGTAAATGACAAAAGCAGACACGATTTTTAAAGAAAATATCGAGCGAATTCTCAATGAAGGAGTCTTTTCAGAACAGGCTCGTCCCAAGTATAAGGATGGAACAGTGGCTAACTCCAAGTACATCACAGGTGCTTTTGCGGAGTATGATTTGTCCAAGGGTGAATTTCCCATCACAACCCTACGTCCAATTGCTATCAAATCAGCTATCAAAGAAGTTCTTTGGATCTACCAAGACCAGACAAATAGCCTAGATGTTCTCAATGACAAGTACAATGTTCACTACTGGAATGACTGGGAAGTGGAAGATACAGGGACAATCGGTGAGCGTTACGGGGCTGTTGTTAAGAAGCACGACATTATTAACAAGATTCTCAAACAGTTGGAAGCTAATCCTTGGAACCGTCGCAATATCATCTCTCTCTGGGATTACCAAGCTTTTGAGGAAACAGATGGCCTTCTTCCATGTGCCTTCCAGACCATGTTTGATGTCCGTCGTGTAGATGGGGACATCTATCTGGATGCAACCTTGACCCAGCGTTCTAATGATATGCTGGTGGCCCACCATATCAATGCCATGCAGTATGTAGCTCTTCAAATGATGATTGCTAAACACTTTGGTTGGAAAGTTGGGAAATTCTTCTACTTTATCAACAACCTTCACATCTATGACAATCAATTTGAACAAGCTCAGGAATTGCTTCGTCGTGAGCCTTCAAATTGCCAACCACGTTTGGTCTTGAATGTACCAGACAAGACTAATTTCTTTAATATTAAAGCAGAGGATTTTGAGCTGGTTGATTATGATCCAGTCAAGCCACAGTTGAAGTTTGACTTGGCCATTTAATACTCTCTGAAAATCTCTTCAAACCACGCTAGATTCCTAGTTTGCTCTTTGATTTTTATTGAGTATAAAAGAATAGAAAAAAAGAAGTTGAGAAAAAATCTCAACTTCTTTTGTTGCTTAGTGTGATACGCGACGACGCGCTGCTTTCTTACGGTTTTCTTCGATGAAAGCTGCTTTTTGTTCTTCTGGTTCGATCACTTTCTTTTTAACTGCGTATACTGCACCTGCAACTGCAGCGACAGTTCCTGCAATACCTGTTACAAGACCTTTAGCGAATCCTTTAGCCATGAGTATTCCTCCTTTAACTTATAAATCAGCCAGCTACCTCAAGAGGTCGCATTTTTCTGACTGACCTTTTTGTGATATAATAATAGTAACGAAAAAATGGGAATTTTTCAAGGAAAAAAGATGAAAACAAAAATAATTGTGATTGTTGGACCGACTGCAGTTGGAAAAACAGCCCTAGCCATTGAAGTTGCTAAGCATTTTAATGGTGAAGTAATTAGTGGAGATAGCCAACAAGTCTATCGAGGACTAGATATTGGGACAGCCAAGGCTAGTCCAGAGGAGCAGGCAAGTGTTCCTCATCATTTGATTGATGTGAGAGATGTAACCGAGTCTTACTCGGCTTTTGATTTTGTTTCAGAAGCTAAGGCGGCTATTGAGGATATTCAAAGTCGAGGTAAGCTCGCTATTATTGCAGGTGGGACAGGACTTTATATCCAGAGTCTGCTAGAAGGATATCATTTAGGTGGGGAGACACCTCATGAGGAGATTTTAGCTTATCGTGCTAGTCTAGATCCTTTTTCAGATGAGGAGTTAGCCCATCTTGTAGAGCAAATAGGCCTTGAAATTCCCCAGTTTAATCGTCGTCGTGCTATGCGTGCCTTGGAAATTGCCCATTTTGGTCAAGACTTGGAAAATCAAGAGACCTTGTATGAACCACTGATTATTTGCTTGGATGATGAACGTAGTCAGCTTTATGAGCGTATCAATCACAGAGTGGACCTGATGTTTGAAGCTGGACTTCTAGACGAAGCCAAGTGGCTGTTTGACCATTATCCAGATGTTCAAGCTGCTAAAGGAATTGGTTATAAGGAACTCTTTCCTTATTTTTGTGGAGAGAAGTCCTTGGAAGAAGCTCGTGACAGTCTCAAGCAAGCAACTCGCCGATTTGCCAAGCGCCAGTTGACCTGGTTCCGTAATCGCATGCAGGTGACCTTTTATCAGATAGGAGAATCTGGTGTGAAAGAGCGTATTTTAAGCCAGATTGAGGAGTTTTTAAATGATTGAAACGGAGAAAAAAGAGGAGCGAGTCCTGCTCATTGGTGTTGAACTCCAGGGCATGGATAATTTTGACCTCTCCATGGAAGAGCTGGCTAGTCTGGCTAAGACGGCTGGTGCAGTTGTAGTCGATAGCTACAGACAAAAACGAGAAAAATACGACTCCAAGACCTTTGTCGGAACTGGTAAGTTGGAAGAAATTGCTAAAATGGTGGACGCAGAAGAAATCACGACTGTCATTGTCAATAACCGTCTGACACCTCGACAAAATGTCAATTTAGAGGAAGTTCTCGGTGTCAAGGTCATTGACCGTATGCAGTTGATTTTAGATATCTTTGCTATGAGAGCTCGAAGCCATGAAGGTAAGCTACAAGTTCATCTTGCACAACTCAAGTATCTCTTGCCTCGTTTGGTTGGTCAGGGGATTATGCTCAGCCGTCAGGCAGGGGGAATTGGTTCCCGTGGTCCAGGTGAAAGTCAGCTGGAGCTTAACCGTCGTAGTGTTCGCAACCAGATCACAGATATCGAGCGTCAACTCAAGGTGGTTGAGAAAAATCGGGCGACAGTTCGAGAAAAACGTTTGGAGTCAAGTACCTTTAAGATTGGTTTGATTGGTTACACCAATGCTGGGAAGTCAACTATTATGAATACTTTGACCAGCAAGACCCAGTATGAAGCAGATGAGCTCTTTGCGACTCTGGATGCGACGACTAAGAGCATCCATCTGGGAGGCAATCTACAGGTAACCTTGACAGATACCGTTGGATTTATTCAAGACTTACCAACCGAATTGGTATCCAGTTTCAAGTCGACCTTGGAAGAAAGCAAGCATGTAGACCTTCTGGTTCATGTTATCGATGCCAGCAATCCTTACCATGAGGAACATGAAAAAACAGTTCTTTCCATCATGAAAGACTTGGACATGGAGGATATTCCTCGCTTAACCCTTTATAATAAAGCAGATTTGGTGGAAGACTTTACGCCTACTCAAACGCCATATGCATTGATTTCTGCCAAGTCTGAGGATAGTCGAGAACAGTTGCAGGCTTTATTGCTGGATAAGATTAAGGAAATTTTTGAACCCTTTACTTTGCGCGTGCCTTTTTCTAAGTCTTACAAGATTCATGATTTAGAAAGTGTTGCGATTCTTGAAGAACGTGACTACCAAGATGACGGCGAAGTTATCACAGGCTTCGTTTCTGATAAAAATAAATGGAGATTAGAAGAATTTTATGACTGATATCAAATCATTAGCTCTCAAGTATGGTGGCTATACAAGTCTAGACAAGGTATATCTAGATCAGCTTTTAGCTGGTAAATCTGACCAAGAGCAACTAGCTCTCATTACACCTCCACCAAGCGTGGTGAATGCCTACTTTGCCGAGCTCTACCAGAAAAAGAGCCCCGAGGCTGCGACCGATTATTTTGCGGAAGTCAGCCAGGAACTGAACCTCTACAATGTTGAGCCTAGTTTTACCCTAGAAAGCAAGCCCTTCATTCGTCTGAATCTGTCGGGTAAATCATTTGGCTTTTGCTATGAGTGTGAGAATCTGGGGCGAATTTTTTCTGAGAATGAAGAGAAGATTTCAGATGACTTGCTTTTTGAGATTGCGCAAATTTTTCCTCATCAGCTAGTTTTTGAGGAGTCTGGGAAAATTTACATGAAGGCAATCGGAGAAGAGGAAGTTGTTAGCGTGGAAAATCTCACAGCCTTGACAGATTTGGAAACCTTGGCAGATGGAAGAAAGCGACTTAAAGGCTACAGCCAAGAGGATTTACTACAAGAAGCTAGAGCTTTTTCTGGCAAGTTTTATTATCGCTCGGAAAATAGAACTGCTATGTTATATATTGATTAATTAGAAAGTATCGAATGGATATTCAATTTTTAGGAACGGGGGCTGGTCAGCCCTCTAAAGCCCGCAACGTTTCAAGTCTCGCCCTGAAACTCTTGGACGAGATTAACGAAGTCTGGCTCTTTGACTGTGGAGAAGGAACTCAGAATCGCATTCTGGAAACTACGATTCGACCACGAAAGGTCAGCAAAATCTTTATCACCCACTTGCACGGAGACCATATTTTTGGCTTGCCAGGTTTTCTTTCTAGTCGTGCCTTTCAAGCCAATGAAGAGCAGACAGATTTAGAAATCTATGGTCCCCAAGGCATCAAATCATTTGTCTTGACTAGTTTGCGTGTCTCTGGTTCTCGTCTGCCCTATAAGATTCATTTCCATGAATTTGACCAAGATTCTCTAGGGAAAATTCTTGAAACAGATAAATTCACGGTGTATGCGGAAGAGTTGGATCATACTATTTTCTGTGTGGGTTATCGTGTCATGCAAAAGGATCTAGAAGGGACCTTGGACGCTGAAAAACTAAAGGCTGCTGGTGTACCATTTGGACCGCTTTTTGGAAAAATCAAAAACGGTCAGGATGTTGTATTAGAGGACGGCACCGAGATCAAGGCAGCAGACTACATCTCAGCTCCACGTCCAGGTAAGATTATCACTATATTGGGTGATACTCGAAAAACAGATGCTAGTGTGCGTCTGGCTGTCAATGCGGATGTTCTTGTCCATGAGTCCACTTATGGCAAGGGAGACGAGAAGATTGCCCGCAACCACGGTCACTCTACTAATATGCAGGCTGCGCAGGTGGCAACAGAAGCAGGAGCCAAACGACTCTTACTCAACCATATCAGCGCCCGTTTCCTTTCAAAAGATATCAGCCAGCTCAAGAAAGATGCGGCAACGATTTTTGAAAATGTCCATGTGGTCAAAGACTTGGAAGAAGTGGAAATCTAGGATCTCGAGAAAGGATAAGTATGTCTACTATTCTCATTACAGGTGCTAGCGGAGGCCTAGCCCAAGAAATGGTCAAACTCTTGCTCAATGATCAATTGATTTTGCTAGGTAGAAATAAGGAAAAATTAGCTCAACTATACGGAAATCATCCTCAGGTAGAATTGATTGAAATCGATATTACCGATGATTCAGCCTTAGAAACTCTGGTAGCAGACCTCTATCTCCGTTATGGTAAGATTGATGTCTTGATTAACAACGCTGGATATGGGATTTTTGAAGATTTTGACAAGATTTCTAATCAAGATATTCATCAAATGTTTGAAGTCAATACTTTTTCTTTGATGAATCTGTCTCGTTTGGTTGCTTCTCGTATGAAGGAGATTCGAAAAGGGCATATCATCAATATCGTCAGCATGGCAGGTTTGATAGCTACTGGCAAGTCCAGTCTTTACTCAGCGACCAAGTTTGCGGCTATTGGTTTTTCAAACGCTTTGCGTCTTGAACTCATGCCCTATGGTGTTTATGTGACGACGGTCAATCCAGGTCCGATTCGTACAGGATTTTTTGACCAGGCTGATCCGGATGGAACCTACCTTAAATCGGTTGACCGTTTCCTACTCGAGCCAGATGCAGTAGCTAGAAAGATTGTCAAAACCATAGGAAAAAACAAGCGGGAACTCAATCTTCCAATCTTGCTGCACTTAGCCCATAAGTTTTATACCCTCTTTCCCAAGCTAGCCGATAAGTTGGCTGGAGAAACCTTTAATTATAAGTGAGAAAGCTGTTCCCTTGAGGAATGGCTTTTTATTTTTTTCGGTTGCTAATTTGTAGAAAAATACCACATGATAAACAGGCAGTTTATAACGATTAAGCTCATTTAAGGTATAAATAGAGATAAGAAAGCAGAAAAGAGAGGATAAACTTCGAGTCTAACATAACTGAAAGTATATCTATAGCCGAAGCTTATGAAGTCAAGATAAAATAGGATTAAAAGAACTTGCCCTTTGTCAGATTGATTAGACTGTAAATTGGAGTTAGGAATATTCTTAGAATAGATGAAGAAAATAAAAAAAGTAAAAATGTTAAAACATCTTGACATTTTATCGATTTAGAGTATAATAAGAAATGTAAAGAGCTCTTGACATTATTACAAAAATTTGGAGGAACAAAGCCATGAAAAAGATGGATGAAATGGACAGAGATATTCAGTTGCGTTCTGAGGAGTGGGGCTATAAAACAGCGCTTTTGGGTTTATGTGCATGGACAGGATTTAATATCTATCAAGCACTTGTTGTTGGTGGCAAACTTGAAATGCTTCCTTGCTTAATTTTGATCTTATCTGTAAGTGTGCAAGGATTTGCTCAAACCGCAATAAAACGCAATATGATTGCTGGTGATGAAGAGTATAAAGAACCAAATAAACTTGTTCAAGGAGTCATTCTAGCAGTTGTCACTGTTATCGTAGTATTGGCTGTTGGCGTTTATTTTTTTCAGAAAGACTAATGCTGTATGAAAAATAACATCAAACAGTTAAGAAAGTCTGAGGGACTACGTCAGGAAGATATGGCAAGAATATTAGGCGTTAGTCGACAAACCATAATTGCTATAGAGAATGACAAGTACAATCCTACACTTGAACTAGCAATGAAAATTGCAAGGTTGCTACGACTACATGTTGAAGAAATTTTCATTTTAGAAGATTAAAGATATCAGATAGCTTTTATTTTAATCATCTGATTCGTAATGATGAGAGAGTTTTCCAGTTCATGGAAACTCTCTTTTTAAAGCTCAAAAAGAGTCTACTCAATTTTACCCTTGTCCCTCTTATATATCTATCGTAAAACTGGTATAAAATTTGCAAATAAACAGCTAAAATAGTATACTAGTTCTATTGTTCATGAAAACGTTTGCGTTTTATTAATTTTAGGAGACAAATGATGGAATTAACAGCTATTTATCATAGACCAGAATCAGAATATGCTTATCTCTACAAAGAAGGTCAGCTACATATCCGAATTAGAACGAAGAAAAATGATGTCCAGAAGGTTATCTTACACTATGGGGATCCCTTTATTTTCATTGAGGATAAGTATGAAGCTAAGAAAGAAATGACCAAAGTAACCTCAGATGCCCTATTTGACTATTGGCAGGTTTCGGTATCTGTTGATTTTGCACGGATTCAGTATCTCTTTGAGCTCCTTGATGAGGAAGGTCAGGGTATTTTTTACGGTGATAAGGGTTGCGTAGAACATACTCAAGAAAACTTGGATGCTGATGGAAACGGCTTTAAGCTTCCTTATATTCACGAAATCGATGGATGTCAGGTTCCTGACTGGGTTTCAAATACCGTTTGGTATCAGATTTTCCCAGAACGATTTGCTAATGGAAATCCTAATCTGACTCCAGATGGAGCTCGAGAGTGGGATGCTGCCATTGCACCTAATAGGGATGATTTTTTTGGTGGAGATTTACAAGGAATTATCGACCATTTAGACTATCTTAATGATTTGGGAATCACTGGGCTTTACCTATGTCCGATTTTTGAAGCAACGACCAATCATAAGTATGATACGACGGATTATTTTGAAATCGACCGTCACTTTGGAGACAAGGAAGTCTTTCGTAATCTAGTCGAGGAAGCCCACAAACGTGGTATCAAGATTATGCTAGATGCAGTATTTAATCATATTGGCAACCAGTCAGTCCAATGGCAGGATGTTCTAAAAAATGGAGAAAACTCAGTTTATAAAGATTGGTTCCATATCCAAGAATTCCCAATTACAGAGGATAAACTTCAGAATCTAAGACAACTCCCTTATCATACTTTTGCCTTTGCTAGCTATATGCCTAAGTTAAATACGGCAAATCCTGAAGTTAAAAAATTTCTTTTAAGTGTTGCAACTTACTGGATTGAAAATTTTGATATTGATGCTTGGCGTTTGGACGTTGCCAATGAAATTGACCATCAGTTCTGGAAAGATTTTAGAAAGGCAGTTCTCGCTAAAAAGCCTGATTTGTATATCTTAGGTGAAATCTGGCATACTTCTCAGACTTGGCTACAAGGGGACGAGTTCCATGCTGTCATGAATTACCCGCTCTCTGAAAGTATCAAGGATTATTTCTTGCGTCAGCGTAAAAAGACAGAGCAATTTATTTCAGAAATCAATAGCCAGTCGATGTACTACAAGCAACAAATCTCAGAGGTGATGTTTAACCTTTTAGATTCTCATGATACAGAGCGTATCCTCACAACTGCCAAAGGAAATGTCCAGCATGTCAAAGCTGCTTTAACCTTCCTCTACCTTCAAAAAGGGACTCCTTGTATCTATTACGGAACAGAGCTTGCCCTAATAGGTGGACCAGACCCTGACTGCCGTCGTGTCATGCCTTGGGACCGTGTTTCTGAAGCCAATGACATGCTGAATTTTATGAAACAGTTGATTCAAGTCCGTAAGGAAGCGGCAAGTATGATTCAGCATGGTAATTATCGCTTGGAAGAATTGAAACCAGATGTTCTTGCCTTGAGCTGGAACTACCAAGAAAAAGAAGTTCAGGCAATCTTTAATCAGTCTTCTGAGAATTTTGTTTTAGAAAGAGACTCAGTTGACTTAGCGAGTCATTGCCAGTTTGAAGATGGTCAGCAAGTCATCTTGCCAGATGGAATTGTGGTTTATTTAGATTCGATTTAGATCTATTTTTAACTTCAGTACAGATTTGTTTTAAACTAGAAAGGAAAGACAAGACCGATGGAAAAACTTCAAGTTTCCGAAGAATGGTTGCAAAAATACCAAGAAATCAAGCATATTTTGACCTCGTCTGTCAATTACGCAAAGTGTTTTGAGATGAAAGAAATAGACGGCAAGGAAGTCTTTGTCTTAGATATGGGGGAAGTGACCTTCCCAAGTGGAGAAATTTTAGTTAGAGATCCCTTGGTCTGGCTCCGTAGGAATGAAAAACCCTATCTAGAGACCGTTGCCAAAGGAACATTTCCCCTCAAAACCTTAGTAGTCAAAATCGAAGAAGATCATTATCGGTATGTTGCAACAAGAGTTCAATTTACAGATAAACTTCCAGTTGTTTACTATGAAGCCTTAACTGGTACTGAAAACTTGGATTCGGTTGAAGAAGATTCTTATTTTGGGTTTTCAGTCGATGCAGGCTTGGCAACTATTGTGGATGTTGAGACTAAAAATGCCTACTGTGATTTTGAAGAAAAATGGTATCAAGAAAATCCTGAAAAAAACATCTATGACGATTTCTTTGCGGAAATTTTTGCTCAAAATGCCATAGAACATCCCCTATATCAACGAGAAGGCGGTGATTGGATTAACTTTAAAATACCAGATACAGACCTGACTATTCCAATGATTCAGTCTGGTTTTGGAGATGGAAATTATCCTGTTTACTTTGGCTATGATAAGGATCACCAACTATGTGATGTGGTTATCGAATATATCTATCTTGGATAAGGAGTTGAATGATGTCACTCAATGAAGTTTATGATTATTTTCGTCACTATGATAAGGAAACTTATCAGGTTGTCGCCTGCATGGGCAATGAACCATCGGAAGAAGAAATCCAGGATTTTGAAAATCAATATGGCATTCGTCTTCCAGAAGATTTCAGGGAATTCACCATGTCATCTCTTGGAGGTCTCTTTATGGAGGTCAAAGAAGAGATATGGCCAAGAGCCAAGGCTTACGATGTAGCACCATTTTGGACTTTCTGCCGAGGTATTAAGGTCTTGGGAATTGCAAATGGTATCCCAGACTTCTTAGACATTCGTCTTCAAACAAAGGAATTACACGCTCTGGGCTTTGTGGATTATATCCCATTTCTGTCTATCGTCGGGGATGGAGATGTGATTTTCTGCTTTGATAAGGACAATCACATAGTCGCCCTAGATTGGTATAATAGTGGCGAAACTGAAGAGCTTGAATGTGATTTTTCAGGACTTTTACTCCAGCAAATTGCCGAGCTAGAAGAACGTAAAAATGAGATGGTCAAGCTTTTGGAAAAGGGGAAATCTAGTCAATAATCTATAAGGAAATATCAGTTTGATAGTCCGTAAAAGAGGTTGGGACAAAAGATCCCGACCTCACTTTTTATTAGCAATCAAACTTTGACGCGGTAGCTGATTGAACTTTCTGTTCGTCTTTTATACTCTTCGAAAATCAAATTCAAACCACGTCAGCGTCGCCTTGCCGTACTCAAGTACAGCCTGCGGCTAGCTTCCTAGTTTGCTCTTTGATTTTCATTGAGTATTAGACTCCAAAAAGCTGCTAATCATCCTCGCGGGGCTGGGACTACGAAATCGAGACTTTGTCTATCGATTTCTGTCCCACTGCCTTTTTTAGTAAAATCATTCACTAAATGTACATTCAGATTTTCAAAGTTTTCTACAAATTATAGAAAAAAGAATCAAAAGTATGATTTTTATGCTGCCAGTATTGAAGTTTCTTATATTATTTTATAAAATAGAAGTTAAATACTACTATAAAAGTAGAGCGCTTACACAAAAATGGAAGCGGTTACGAATATAAGGAGGATCTTATGGGGAAAGATCATTGGAATCGAAAAAGAGTGTATAGTATCCGGAAATTTACGGTGGGTACTTGCTCAGTGCTCATCGGTACTTGCTCGGTATTATTTGGAGCAAGTGTAGCTGGTGCAAATCCAGTAGCTGCGGAAGAAACTCCGATTACAGTTGCTACAGAAAAAGTAGAGGACGAATCTAAAAAAGAGAACCTTGTTGAAACGGCAAATTCAGTTGCTGATGAAGCGGTTGCTCCAAGCCATGAAGCTGAAAAAGCACAGGACGATCAAACTCTACAATCAGACTCTGACAAAAAAGAGGATTCCATGCTAGATAAGAAACCTCAAGTAATTACTCAAGACCAATCTTCTCAAACGGAAAAACCGGACCTAAAACCGGCTACCAGCGAGGAGGTAAAACAATTGGTTGAGGACCGTAAAGTAGAATTTAACCAAAACTGGCATTTTAAACTCAATGCTAATGCCAAAGACGCCATCAAGCCAGATGCTGATGTATCAAGCTGGAAGAAACTAGACCTTCCTCATGACTGGAGTATCTATAACGACTTCGACCATCAGTCTCCTGCTCAAAATGAGGGTGGACAACTGAATGGTGGGGATGCTTGGTATCGCAAGACCTTCAAACTAGATGAAAAAGACCTTAACAAGAATGTTCGTTTGGTCTTTGACGGAGTTTATATGGATTCGCAAGTCTATGTGAACGGTCAGCTAGTTGGTCACTATCCAAATGGTTACAACCAATTCTCTTATGACATCACTGACTATCTCAATAAAGACGGTCGTGAAAACGTCATTGCAGTTCATGCAATCAATAAACAACCAAGTAGTCGTTGGTACTCAGGAAGTGGTATCTACCGTGATGTTACTCTCCAAGTGACAGACAAATTGCATGTTGCCAAAAATGGTACAACCATCTTAACACCAGAGCTTGAAAAACAACAGAATGGTAAGGTTGACACTCACGTATCAAGTAAGATTGTCAATACAGATGATAAAGACCACGAAATCGTAGCTGAGTATCAAATAATCGAACGTGGAGGAAAAGCAGTAAGTGACCTAGTTCGTACAGCTAGTCAAGTCTTGAAAGCTCATCAGTCAACTAGCCTGAATGCTATCTTGCAAGTTGAGAAACCAAAACTTTGGACAGTTCTCAGCGACCAACCAGCTCTCTACGAATTGGTAACGCGTGTGTATCGTGATGGTCAGTTAGTTGATGCGAAGAAAGATATGTTTGGTTACCGTTACTACAACTGGACACCAAACGAAGGCTTCTCTCTTAACGGCGAAAAAATGAAATTCCATGGTGTTTCTCTTCACCATGACCACGGGGCTCTAGGAGCAGAAGAAAACTATAAAGCAGAATACCGTCGCCTCAAACAAATGAAGGAGATGGGTGTTAACTCTATCCGTACAACCCACAACCCAGCTAGTGAGCAGACCCTACAAATTGCGGCAGAGCTTGGTTTGTTGGTTCAGGAAGAAGCTTTTGATACTTGGTACGGTGGTAAGAAACAGTACGACTACGGGCGTTTCTTTGAAAAAGATGCCACTCACCCAGAAGCTAAAAAAGGTGAAAAATGGTCTGACTTTGACTTGCGTACCATGGTCGAAAGAGGCAAGAACAACCCAGCTATCTTCATGTGGTCTATCGGTAATGAAATCGGTGAAGCTTCAGGAGATCCACATTCTCTAGCGACTGTTAAGCGTTTGGTCAAGGTTATCAAGGACGTTGACAAGACTCGTTATGTCACAATGGGAGCAGATAAATTCCGTTTCGGTGATGGTAGCGGTGGACATGAAAAAATCGCTGATGAACTCGATGCCGTTGGATTTAACTATTCAGAAGACAACTACAAGAAACTACGTGCTAAACATCCAAACTGGTTGATTTACGGATCAGAAACTTCTTCTGCAACTCGTACTCGTGGTAGCTACTTCCGTCCAGAAAGTGAGCTAGTTCATAGCAACCAAGCTTACCGTCATTATGAGCAATCAGACTACGGTAATGACCGTGTTGGTTGGGGTAAAACAGCTACAGCATCTTGGACATTTGACCGTGACAATGCTGGTTATGCTGGTCAGTTTATCTGGACAGGTACCGACTATATCGGTGAGCCTACTCCATGGCACAACCAAAACAACACACCAGTTAAGAGTTCTTACTTTGGTATCGTAGATACAGCTGGAATTCCTAAGAATGACTATTACTTGTACCAAAGCCAATGGGTTTCTGCTCAGAAGAAACCAATGGTTCACCTACTTCCTCACTGGAACTGGGAAGATCCTACTCTTAAAGCTAATGTAGCGGATGCAGATGGTAAAATTCCAGTCCGTGCTTACTCTAATGCTGCAAGTGTTGAGTTATTCTTGAACGGTGAATCTTTAGGCAAGAAAACCTTTAACAAGAAACAAACAAGTGATGGACGTACTTATCAAGAAGGTGCCAATGCCAAGGAACTATACCTTGAGTGGAAGGTTGCTTATAAACCTGGAACTTTGGAAGCAGTAGCCCGTGATGAGGCAGGTAATGAAATTGCTCGTGATAAGATTACGACTGCTGGTGAGCCTGCAGGGGTTCGTTTAGTCAAAGAAGAACATGCTATTGCAGCAGACGGGAAAGATCTGACTTATATCTACTACGAAATTGTAGACCGTGATGGCAATGTAGTACCAACTGCTAATAATCTTGTACGCTTCCAGTTGCATGGACAAGGTCAGATTGTCGGTGTCGATAACGGGGAACAAGCCAGCCGTGAACGTTATAAAGAACAAGCAGATGGTTCATGGATCCGTAAGGCCTTCAATGGTAAAGGTGTTGTAATTGTTAAATCAACGGAGCAAGCAGGTAAATTTACTTTGACTGCTCACTCTGATCTCTTGAAATCTGCTCAAACTACTATCTTCACAGGAAAGAAAGATCAAGAAGAAAAAACTGTCTTAGGAACTGAGGTACCTAAAGTACGTACAGTTATTGGTCAAGCAGCGAAAATGCCTTCAAAAGTAGCATTTATTTACAGTGATGGCAGTCGTGCAAAACTTCCAGTAGAATGGTCTGCAGTTGATGTAAATGAACCTGGTATTTTTACTGTCAAAGGTGTGGCTGATGGACGTGAAGTAGAAGCGCGTGTTGAAGTCTTGGCACTCGAAGCAGAATTACCTGTAGTTAAGAGAATTGCTCCAAATACAGACCTAAACTCCATCGACAAATCTGTATCTTACGTGCTATCAGATGGTACTCTAGGAAGCTATGACATTGATAAGTGGGAAGTTGCAGCTGAAGATCAAGCTAAATTAGCTATCCCAGGTTCTCGTATTCAGGCTAAAGGAATTTCAGGTGAAGATGAAATCGATGCGACCTTTGTAGTCGCAGAAGGTCAAGCAGCTGCACCAGTAGTTCCAAGTGTAACCGTAGCCGACCAAGCTGTAGAAGGTCTTTCAACTGAGCAACCAGTAAAATACCACAAACTTGCTTATGGCGTAGCTTTGCCAGAGGTTAAAGCTACAGCTGAAAATGCGGAAGTGACTGTTATTCAAGCTAGTGAAGCGACTGGTATGCGTGCAATTATCCATGTTCAACCTAATGATGGTGGGGAACCTCAAACATATGCTATCCAATTCCTACAAGAAGCTCCACAAATTGAGCGTTTGAGCTTAGAGGTAGAGAATGAGTCTGCACTTAAAGAAGATCAAACAGTTGGTATCAAGGTCTTGGCTCACTACCAAGATGGTACTCAGGCAGTCTTGAAGGCTGACAAGGTTAGCTTCTCAACTGCAGGTGAGGGAGATGTTGCAGTTCGTAAAGGTATGCTTGAATTGCATAAACCAGGTCAAGTAACTCTGAAAGCTCAATTTGAGGGAGTAGAAGGTCAGATTGACTTGAACATTCAAGCAAATACTGAAAACAAAGTCGTACAAGCAATCCGCCCAGTCAGCGTAGTGACAGGTTTGAATCAAGAACCAAGTCTCCCAGCTACAGTAACTGTAGAGTATGACAAAGGATTTCCAAAGGTTCACAAGGTGACTTGGCAAGCAGTTGCTAAGGAAGAACTTGCTAAATACCATAGCTTTGATGTTCTTGGTAAAGTAGAAGGGCTTGAAAAAGAAGCTCATGCAAAAGTATCTGTAGAAGGTATCATTGCTGTCGAAGAAGTGAGCACAACAACTCCTGTTGCAGAAGCTCCTCACTTACCAGAAAGCGTTCGTACTTATCATTCAAATGGCCAAGTCTCTTCAGCTAAAGTAACTTGGGACGCAATTGAACCAAGCCAATACGCACAAGAAGGCAAGTTTACTGTGACAGGACATGTCGAAGGTACTCAACTACCAACCAAACTTCATGTTCGTGTATCTTCACAGACAGAAACTGGTGCTAATATTTCTGACCAGTGGACTGGTTCAGAATTGCCACTTGCCTTTGCATCAGACTCAAATCCAAGTGATTCAGTAGCCAATGTCAATGACAAATTGATTTCTTATAACAACCAACCTGCAAACCGTTGGACAAACTGGAACCGTACAAGCGAGGCATCAGTCGGAGTACTCTTTGGAGACTCTGGTATCATGTCTAAACGTTCAGTTGACAACCTCAATGTAGCCTTCCACGAAGACCACGGAGTTGGTGCACCTAAGTCATATGTCATCGAATACTATGTCGGTTCAGCAACTCCAACAGTTCCTAAGAATCCAAGCTTCGTAGCACGCGAAGATCATGTCTTCAATGACGATAAAAACTGGAAAGAAGTAACAAATCTCAAGGCTCCAGATCAAGTAAGAGCTGGAGAAATGACCCACTTTAGCTTTGATAAAGTCAACACTTACGCAGTTCGTATCCGCATGGTTAGACCAGATGGTAAATGGGGAACTTCTATTACAGAATTGCAAGTCTTCTCTAAACAGGTAGCAGCAGCTAAGAAAGCTCAAGCGCAAATCCAAGTAGATGGAAAAGATTTGCCAAACTTTAACCCAGGTTTGACTGACTACTATCTTGAAGCAAGCCAAGAAAAAGTTCCAGCAGTTACAGCAAGTGTAACTGAAAATGGTATTGCAACAGTTGTACCAAGCGTACGTGAAGGAGATCCAGTTCGTGTTGTTGTCAAGGCAGAAAATGGAGATATCCTAGGTGAATACCGCCTACACTTCACAACTGACAAAGATTTACTAACAAGTAAACCAGTAGCTGCGGCTAAAGCTTCTCGCTTGGTTGCTAAGGGGCAAAACCTAGACTTACCAGCCAAAGTTCCTGTTTACTTTACAGGAAAAGATGGCTATGAAGTCAAGGACTTGGCTGTTGACTGGGAAGAAGTTCCAGCAGAAAATCTAGCAAAAGCTGGTGAATTTACAGTTCATGGTCGCGTTTTAGGTACTGATTTATCCGCTGAAGTGGCTGTACGAGTGACAGACAAACTCGGTGAAAACCTATCAGACAACCCAGACTTCGATGATGACAGCAACCGCTCATTTGCCTCAGCAACTAACGATATTGATCCAAATTCTCGTGACCGTGTGGACTATGTCAATGATGGTTCTGATGATGAAAGCCGTCGTTGGACTAACTGGTCTCCAACTCCATCTTCTAATCCAGAAGTTTCAGTAGGGGTTATCTTTAGAGAAGCTGGTAAGATTGTTGAGCGTTCAGTAGCAGAAGGAAAAATTCGATTCTTTGCAGATGGTGGAACAGACGCCCCTTCTAAACTAGTATTAGAACGCTATGTTGGACCAGAATTTGATTCACCAGAATATTACTCTAACTACCAACCATACGATCCTGATCACCCATTCAACACTCCTTCTAACTGGGAGAAAGTTGAATACCGTGCGGATCAAGAGATTCAAGCAGGAACTGACATCCATGTAACCTTTGCACCAGTCAAAGCTAAAGCTATGAGATGGCGCATGGAAAGAAAAGCAGACAAGAAGGGTGTGGCTATCACTGAAATGGCCTTTATCGCACCAAGTGAAGCACCTAAGGACAATACAGCTTCTAAACTTCTTGTGGATGGTAGAGAGCTTGCTGACTTCTCAGAAGGTCGCGTTGATTACTCAGTTACCTATAGTGGAAAACGTCCTAAAGTGACAGTTGAAGCTGGTGAAAACGTAGCGGCGACAGTTGTTGATAGTGGTGACGATAAACTTCCAGTTTTGGTACGTCTTGTTTCAGAAAGTGGTAAGAACGTTAAAGAGTATCGAATCCAATTGACTAAAGATGAGGTCGAAACTGCTAAGACAGAACCAGCTGTTCAAGAAGCACTTCCTAGCCTAGAAGTGGTAGAAGAAGCAATCAGCTTTAAGTCTATTAAGCAAGATGATCCGACTCTTCCAGAAGGTGAAACTCGTGTGACTCAAGTAGGTCGTGAAGGTAAAGAACGCATTCTTACTGAAGTAGCAGTAAATGGAAGCCGTACTGAAAAACTTCGTGAAGTTGTTGAAGCAGCACAAGATGAGATTGTCTTAGTCGGAACTAAGAAAGAAGTATCAGGTAAAACTGATCCAGCTATCCACGAGGTTCCAGAATTCACAGGCGGTGTTAACGGAGCAGAAGTAGCTGTTCATGAAGTTCCAGAATACACAGGAGCAATTGGAACAGCAGGCGATGAAGCAGCTCCAGTAGTGGAAATTCCAGAATACACAGGAGCAATTGGTACAGCAGGTGAAGAAGCAGCTCCAGTAGTAGAAGTTCCAGAGTACACAGGAGCAATTGGAACAGCAGGCGACGATCCAGCTCCAGTAGTAGAAGTTCCAGAGTACACAGGAGCAATTGGAACAGCAGGCGACGAGCCAGCTCCAGTAGTAGAAGTTCCAGAATACACAGGAGTTATTGGTACAGCAGGTGACGAAGCGGCGCCAGTAGTGGAAATTCCAGAATACACAGGAGCAATTGGCACAGCAGGCGATGAAGCAGCTCCGGTAGTGGAAATTCCAGA